>JAGXAV010000160.1 GCA_018971455.1 Rhodospirillales bacterium | reverse complement strand
CTTGGCGGTCAGCGCGGGGATCGGCAGCACCATGTCGGGCACGTTGACGCCCGTGCGGTCGGAGAGCGGACCGCCGACGGCGACCTCGGGCTCCAGGCGGTCCGGGCGCACATGGGTGACCCGCAGGCGCAGCTTGCCGTCATCGAGCAGCAGCGTGGTGCCGATGGTGGCCGCGGCGATGATTTCGGGGTGCGGCAGGTTGACCCGCCGCGCGTCGCCCGGCGTCGGGTTGAGATCGAGCTGGAAGGTCTGCCCGGTCTGCAGCTGCACGCGCGCGCCGCCGAACGCGCCGACGCGCAGCTTGGGGCCCTGCACGTCGGCGAGGATGCCGATCGGCCGGTCGAAGCGGCGTTCGAGGTCGCGGATCATGGCGATGCGGGCAGCGTGGTCGTCATGCGAGCCATGGCTGAAATTGAGGCGGAACACGTCGGCCCCGCCCTGGAACAGCCGCGCCAGCATCTCGGGCGTGGAGCTTGCCGGGCCGAGGGTGGCGATGATCTTGGTGCGGCGGCGGCGGCGGATTTTCAGATGCGCGGGCATGCGGTCCCTCAACTCACGAGAATGGCGCGGATATCGTTAACATTGGTCAGCGTGGGCCCGGTGCGCACCAGGTCGCCGATGGCGTCGAACAGGCTGTAGCTGTCATGGGCGGCGAGGAGGCCGCGCGGGTCGGCCCCGGCGGCGCGGGCGCGGGCCAGCGTGTCGGGGGCGACGATCGCGCCGGCGGCGTCCTCGGTGCCGTCGATGCCGTCCGTGTCCCCGGCAATCGCCCAGATGCCGCCATGGCCCTGCAGGGCGACGGCCAGGCCGAGCAGGAACTCGGTGTTGCGCCCGCCCCGCCCGGCGCCGCCGGCGCCGATGGAGACCGTGGTCTCGCCGCCCGAGAGCAGCAGCGCCGGGGCGGCGAGCGGCTGGCCGTGGCTGGCGATGGAGCGGGCGATGCCGGCCAGGACGGTGCCCATCTCGCGGCTCTCTCCCTCCAGCGCGTCGCCCAGAATGAGCGGCGCGAGCCCGGCGCGGCGCGCGGCGCCGGCGGCGGCGGCCAGCGCCATGGCCGGGGTCGCGATCATGCGGAACGTGGCATGGGCCAGGCTGCCCGGCTTGGGGGTCTCGTCGGCATCCTGCGCCAGCCGCGCGGCGATGGCCGGCGCCGGGGTGATGGCGAAGCGGGCGAGCAGCGCGCGGGCATCGGCGAAGCTCGTCGGGTCCGGCACGGTCGGTCCGCTGGCGATGACCGCGGGATCGTCGCCCGGCACGTCGCTGATCGCCAGCGTGACCACCCGCGCGGGGGCCGCGGCGGCGGCAAGCCGGCCGCCCTTGATGGCGGAGAGGTGCTTGCGCACGCAGTTCATCTCCGAGATCGTCGCCCCGGAGGCGAGCAGCGCCTTGTTGATCGCCTGCTTGTCGGCGAGCGTCAGCCCCTCGGCGGGCAGCGCCATCAAGGCCGAGCCGCCGCCGGAGATCAGGGCGAGCACCATGTCGTCCGGGCCGAGGCCGGCGACGCTGGCCAGGATGCGGCGGGCGGCGAGTTCGCTGTTGGCGTCGGGCACCGGGTGGGAGGATTGCATCACCTCGATGCGCCGCGTCGGCACGGCATGGCCGTAGCGGGTGACCACCAGGCCGGCGAGATCGACGTCCGGCCACGCCGCCTCGACGGCCTGGGCCATGACGGCGGCCGATTTGCCGGCACCGACGACGACGCAGCGGCCGCGGGGCTTTTCCGGCAGGTGGCCGGCCAGCATCACGCGCGGATCGGCGGCGGCCACGGCCGTGTCGAAAACCTCCCGCAGCACGGCCCGTGCCCGCGCGTCGCTCCAGCCCATCCCCGCCGCCCTCCTCTGTCGCGGGCGCACTATGGCGAAACCTGCCGCAGCGCGCCATGTATGCGGGCGAGAAAGGAGTCCGTCATGCCCGCACCCGACATCGACCCGGCCACCCGCACCGAATTGGAGGCCGCCGCCTTTCGCCGCCTGGTCGCCCATCTGCGCGAGCGCAGCGACGTGCAGAACATCGACATGATGAATCTCGCCGGCTTCTGCCGGAACTGCCTCAGCCGCTGGTATCGCGAGGCCGCGGACGCCAAGGGGATCGCGCTGGCCGACCCCGATGCGCGGGAAATCATCTACGGCATGCCCTACAAGGAGTGGCAGGCGCGCCACCAGAAACCGGCCACAGCGAGCCAGCAGGCCGCCTTCGAAAAGGCGCATCCGGCGGCGCATGCCGGGCCGCACGGGGAACATTGACGCCAATGCCGCGTGCCGCTAAGCCCGCCGCCCCGCGGGAACAGAGGATGGCGCGCATGGCTCCGGACGCAACAGGTGCCGAAAAGGTCGAGGAATCGGCGCAGTGGGGCAACATCGCCGCTGACCGGCTGCGCAGCCTCATCGAGCGCATCGAACGGCTCGAGGAGGAGAAGAAGGCGCTCTCCAGCGACATCAAGGACATCTTCGCCGAAGCCAAGAGTGCCGGCTTCGACGTCAAGGTGATCCGCCAGCTGATCCGCATCCGCAAGCAGGAACCCGCCGAGGTCGAGGAACAGGAAACCCTGCTCGACGTCTATCGCCGCGCGCTGGGAATGTAGCGCGCGCCGGGTGCCGGCGGGTCAGAACACGGCGTAGCGGCTGGCCACCGTCCAGTCGGTCACGGCGATCCCGGCCAGGACCAGCGCAACGAGTGCCACCGGCAGCCCGGCGAAGAGCCGGCCCGGCGCCCGGCGCGGCAGCAGCGCGCCGAGCGCCAGTGCCGCCAGCGGCAGGACCGGCAGGAAATAGCGCCCCTGCACGCCGCCGACATAGAGCGCGCCGACCGGCGTCCAGATGAGATACATCGCGGTCATGACAAGGAAGAAACACGCCGCGACCATCGCCAGCGCCCAGCAGGCGGCGGCCCTGGACAGGCGGGTCGCCTCCAGCTGGATCGAGCCGACCGCGCCGGCGAGCCCGGCCAGAGCGACCCAGTAGAACGTGCCGCCGAGCTCGATATTGTCCCATCCGAGCACGCCCGCCGCCGCCTTGAAAAGCGGCACGATGTTGTAGAAGAACGAGATCAGAACGACCAGGAGATAGGTGCCCGGCGCCTCGGCGATGTGGCGGATCTGCGCGGCCGGCGCGACGTCCGGGGCCGGGGCGACGAAGGCGGCGCGGCTGGACAGCAGCCAGAGCAGGGCCACGCCGAGCGCCAGCGCGGCAATCGCCGCATGGCGGCGGAGCGCGCCCGCCATCGCCACCGGCCGCAGGATCGCCGGAGCGGCGCCGACCAGCAGCACCGGCGCGTAGACGGGCTTGAGGGAGCAGAACACCGCCCCCGCGAGGATGGCCAGCGCCGCCTCGCGCCACAGCCAGCCGCCGGCCATCGCGGCGCGCAGGGTCAGCGCGGTGAACAGCGTCACCGAGGCGATGGTCATGGCGTCCGGCGACCGCGACGCATATTCGTAGAGCCCCATCGGCAGCAGGCCGACGAAGCCCAGGGCGATGCCGCCGAACGGCACCAGCCGCACCGCCAGCGCCAGCGCAGCCACCGCGGCGAGCGCGTTGCACATCCGCGCCACATAGAACAGGCCGAGCGGGGAGAGGCCGAGCAGCCGGCCCAGCGCGATGCCGAGCACCTGCGGGGCATAAGGCAGAGGCGAGTACGGCGCGGCCCCGGCGAAATTGACGAAGACCTTCTCGCCCGGCCGCAGCTTGCGCGAGAGGTCGCGCAAGGTCCGGGCAAGCGGCTCGGCGGTCACCGCCCGGTCCAGATGCAGGGCGGAGGTTCCCAGGAAATGCAGCGTGAACGCCGCCAGGGAGGCGGGAAGCTCGTCGCCCGCGACGCCCTGGCGCACCTGCCCCCATGGCTTCAGCTCGCTGAGCTCGTAGGCGCGCGCGAAATGCTGCGCCTCGTCCGGCACCTGCAGGGGCGGCGTCAGCACCACCAGCGGCATCGCGCCGAGCAGGCCGAGGATGAGCATCGTCCGCGCGGGCGCGGACCGCACGCGGCGGGACAGGCAGGCCGCCGCCCCGCCGAGGCGCGCGATCACCGCCCGGATCATCACCGCAGGGCTTCGGCCGGAACCGCCGGGCTGGTCTCGCGCGCCGGCAGCAGCGGGTGGATCGCGGCCGACGGCGTGGCGCTGATATCGTATCCCAGGAAGGACAGCAGCAGCTGCACGCCGAGAATGACCGGCAGGGCCGCGAGCATCACCGTTCCGGTGCTCGCCGTGACGCCGGTCGCGTCGCTCAGCATCCAGCCACGCACCCCGAAGGCGACGCCGAAGGCGAGCAGCAGGATGCCGGCAACGAGTTGCAGGGAGGCGACGCTGAAATCGCGCAGAAAATAGCTGTAGACGACGCGCTTGAAGGTGTTGCGCAGATTGCCCGCGAGGAACTGCGTCATCACCCGGCCGATGCGCAGATTGCTCGTCTCGTCGCCATAGACGGCGACCATCGGAATGTCGAGCACGCTGGCGCGCATGGTGCCGAGGCGGAACAGCATGTCGGATTCGAAGAAGTAGCGGCGGCTGATCTTGGCGAGCGGCAGATACTCGTAGACCGCCGCACTGATGGCGGTGAACCCGTTGGTCGGATCGAAGATGCTCCAGTAGCCCGAGGAGAGCTTGGTCAGAAAGGAGAGCACGGCGTTGCCGAACAGGCGCATCGGCGGCATCGCGCGCACATCGTCGATATTGTAGAAGCGGTTGCCCTTCGTGTAGTCGGCCTTGCCCTCGAGGATGGGCCGGACGAAGCGCGGGATCAGGCTGGGATCCATCTGCCCGTCGCCGTCCAGCTTGACGATGACCTCCGCGCCCTCCCGCGCGGCATGCGCGTAGCCGGTCAGCACCGCCCCGCCGACGCCCTGGTTCCGCGCGTGGGTGATCACCCGCACGCGCGGATCGGCGCAGCGCTCGCGCACCAGTTGGCCGGACTGCTCCGGGCAGGCATCGTCCACCACCACGATCAGCCCGACCTCCGCGCCGATCCCCGCCAGCACGCCCAGCACCTGGGCGCGAACCCGGTAGCAGGGGATGACGACCGCGATCCTGTGCCGCCCCGCACGCCGCGCTCCGGCAGGATCGGCCAGCATGGCTAGCAATCCGCCCGGCGCAGATGCATGCCGAAGACGAAGCTCCGGGTGGCCAGGTAGGCGGCGACGATCGCCACGGCGTCGGCGGCCATCTTTCCGTACACCGGCCCCAGGCCCCGCAGAAACAGCACCAGCAAGCCTGCCGAGGCCGCCATGTTGATGCCGGCGATGGCCGCGTAGCGCAGCGCGCTGCCGCGTTGCCTTCCGCCATGGCGGAAGGTGAAGCGGGCATGGCCGAAATAGCCCGCGACCGCGGCAATGCCGCGCGCCGCCAGATGGCTCTCCACCGGCGGCAGGACGCGCAGGCCGGCGAGATAGGTCGCGTATTCGATGCCGACCACCAGCAGCCCGACGCAGCCGTAGCGCA
This sequence comes from Rhodospirillales bacterium, assembly GCA_018971455.1. Lineage (GTDB taxonomy): Bacteria > Pseudomonadota > Alphaproteobacteria > Acetobacterales > Acetobacteraceae > REEB85. Next base: position 415 of record JAGXAV010000160.1, on the reverse strand, counting down.
GGGTCTCGAACAGGCGCTGGCGGCGCGGGGCGGCGAGGAAAACGGGCATCGCGCCCATGCGACAGCGGCTCCCCTGGTCCAGAAGGCCGCTGCGTTAGCACGCGAATGTTAGGGTTTCATCACGAACCGGCCGCCTGCGCGAAGCGCTCCACCCGATAATTCGCGTCGATCGCCGCGCCGCGCAGCACGGCGTCCGCGGTGAGGCGGCCGGTGATCGGGCCGAGCGTGTAGCCGTTGGCGGTGATGGCGTTGAAGAAGCCGGGGCGGCCGGGCGCCTCGCCGAGGATCGGGGCGCGGTCGATGGCGGTGTTGATGCCGGTCCAGGCGCGCAGGATCGACAGGCCGCGCAGTGCGGGCAGCACCCGTGCCGCGACCCAGAGATTGCCCTCGATGTTGCGGCGCAAATTGCGCGTGC
>JAGXAV010000159.1 GCA_018971455.1 Rhodospirillales bacterium | reverse complement strand
AGCGCGCGGCCGGGGGCGACGCGGATCAGATCGAGCCGGCTGGCGGTGGCATCGCGCGACAGCAGATTCATGATCGCGATACCCGGCGCGACGCGGCGCCAGCGACCCGAGGCGAGCGCGGCGAGATCGAACGCCGGCGCCGCCGGGGCCGGTTCGGGGGCGGCCGTTTCCAGCCGCGCAAGCGCGCGGGCGAGTGCGTCGGGGGGCATCGGCGCCGGCGGCAGCGCGTCCAGCAGCGCGCCGCCGGCAACCTCGGCGGCGCGCAGGCCGGCGGCGCAGACCGGGCAACGCGCGGCATGGACTTCGATGACCCGTGCGTGCGCCATGGCCATGGTGCCGGCGGCGCAGGCGATCAGGCTTGCCTCGGCCGGATGGTGGCGGATCATGCGTCCTCTCCCAGCGCCGCGCGCAGCCGGGCCATAGCCAGGCGCAGGCGCGATTTCACGGTGCCGAGCGGGATCGCGAGCGCGGTCTCCATGTCGCTGTGCGAACGTTCATCGAAATAGGCCAGGCGTAGGGCTTCGGATTGCTCTTCCGGCAGCGCGGCGATCGCATCGTGCAGGCGGCGGGCGCGCTGGTCGGCAGCCAGCAGCGCATCGGCCGGCGGCGGGGGGACCGGGTCGTCAGTGGGGTCCGGGACGGGGACCGCAAGGCGGGCTCGGCGCAGCGCGTCGGTGCGCAGGTTCCGCGCGATGGCGAAGATCCAGGCGGCGGCGGTGGCGCGGCCGGGGTCGAACTGGCCGGCCTTGCGCCAGACCGCCAGCAGCGCCTCCTGCGCCAGCTCCTCGGCCTGCGCGGCGTCGGCGCCGCGCCGTTGCAGGAAAGTCTTCACCCGCGGGGCGTAGTGGGAGAACAGCGCGGCGAAGGCCGCGCGGTCGCGGCTGGCAGCGACCGCGTGGATCAGGGCCGCGTGGGAGGTCTCCCTCGGCATATCGGTCATGGCGTCGGTCCCCGGCCGGAGCGAGACCAGCCCGGTCCCCACCTGCACCGCCCATGGCTGGCGTGAAACATACATGCCCCCCTTACGCAGGACCGGGCACATCGGATCACCGACGGCGGCGGTGATCCAACCCGGCGGGCGGATCGTAGTCCGGTTCGCATAGCACGGGTGGCGGAGCACATGCGGGGCACGGAGCGGCTACGGATCGCGGTGGTAGGGACCGGCATCTCGGGGATGGCGGCAGCCTGGCTGCTGCAACCCGCCCATGAGGTGACGGTCTATGAAGCCGCGGCGCAACCGGGCGGGCACAGCCATACCGTCGAGGTGCCGGGCGTCGCCGGCCCGGTGCCGGTGGACATGGGCTTCATCGTCTATAATCCGCCGGCCTACCCGAACCTGACCGCGTTGTTCCGGCGCCTGGACGTGCCGACGCACGGGTCCGACATGTCCTTCGCGGTCTCCTTGCGCGGTGGCGGGTTGGAATATGCCGGGACGGACCTCGCCGGGCTGTTCGGGCAGCGGCGCAATCTGGTCCGGCCGCGCTTCTGGGCGATGCTGCGCGACCTGGCGCGGTTCTACCGCGAGGCCGAGGCGGACGCGCTGCAACTGGACCCGGACACGACGCTCGGCGCCTATCTGGCCGCGCGCGGCTACGGGGCGGAATTCATGCGCGATCACATGCTGCCGATGGCCGCGGCGATCTGGTCCGCGCCAGCCGAGCGCATCGCGGCCTATCCGGCGCTGGCGTTCATCCGCTTCTGCCAGAACCACGGGCTGTTGCTGCTGCGCGACCGCCCGCAATGGCGCAGCGTGATCGGGGGCAGCCGGGAATATGTCCGGCGCCTAACCGCGCCCTACGCCGCCGCGATCCGCCTGAACTGCCCCGTGCGTGCGATCCGGCGCGTGCCGGGCGGCGTCGCGCTGCGCGCCGCGGACGGGGAGGAAGTCCGCTACGATCACGTGGTGATTGCCACGCACGCCGGTCAGGCCCGGGCGCTGCTCGCCGATCCCTCGGATGCGGAGGACGCGCTGCTGGGCGCGGTGGGCAGCACCCGAAACGAGGTCGTGATGCACCGCGACCCGGCGCTGATGCCGCGCCGCCGGCGGGTCTGGGCGAGCTGGAACTATATCGGCGCGGCCGCGGGCGATGCGCTCTGCGTGACCTACTGGATGAACCGGTTGCAGCACATCCCCGGCGCGGGGCCGGTGTTCGTGACGCTGAACCCGGTGCGCCCGCCGGCGCCGGGGACCGTGCTGCACCGCGCCCGGTTCGATCATCCGCTGTTCGACGCCGCGGCGCTTCGCGCCCAGCGCGACCTGTGGCCGTTGCAGGGGCAGCGCCGCACCTGGTTCTGCGGCGCCTGGCTCGGCGCCGGGTTTCATGAGGACGGGGTACAGGCGGGCCTCGCTGTCGCCGAGGCGCTGGGCGGGGTGCGCCGGCCCTGGCGCGTGGCCGGCGAGTCGGACCGGCTGCCGCTACCGTCCGATGCGCGGGCGCTGGCGGCATGAGCGTCTCAGCGCTCTACATCGGCACGGTGGTGCACACCCGCATGCGCCCGGTGCGGCACCAGCTGCGCTACCGAATGCTGATGCTGCTGCTGGACCTGGACGAGGTCCCGGCGCTGTCCCGCCAGCTGCGGCTGTTCTCCGCCGAACGCTTCAATCTGTTCGGCTTCGCCGAGCGCGACCATCTCGCCCCCGGCGGCGGGACCCTGCGCGCGCAGGTGGAGGCGGCGCTGACCGCCGCAAGGATCGCGCCCGACGGCGGACCGATCCGCCTGCTGGCCATGCCGCGGGTGCTGGGCGGCGTGTTCAACCCGCTCAGCATCTTCTTCTGCCATGGGCGCGACGGGGCGCTGCGCGCGGTGCTGTATGAGGTGCACAACACCTTCGGCCAGCGCCACAGCTACCTGATCCCGGTGGACGGGCCCGGCCTGCCGATCCGCCAGGAATGCGCCAAGGGCTTCTACGTCTCCCCGTTCATGGACATGGCGCTGCGCTACCGCTTCCGGCTGGCCCCTCCGGGCGAGAAGCTGGGCGTGGCGATCGAGGTTCGCGACGAAACCGGCCCGGTACTTACCGCCGGCCTCGCGGCGCGGCGCGAGGCGCTGACAGACGGTGCGCTGCTGCGCGGCTTCCTGCGCCATCCGCTGCTCACCGCCCAGGTGCTGGGCGGGATCCATTGGGAGGCGGCGAAGCTGTGGCGCAAGGGGATGCGCGTGCGGCCGCGCCCGGCCCCACCGGCGGAGCCGGTGAGTATCGTCCTACCGCGGAGGGTCGCATGAGCGGGCATGCGATCGCGGAACCGGCGCCCTGGGTGCTGCATCCCGGCCGGGCGCTGCTGGCGATCACGATCGCCGACGACTGGTTCGAGACCTACCGCCGCGGCACCGATTTCATCCGGTGCGCGATCTTCCCGGGCGGGATGCCGCCTTCGCCGGGGGCGATCGCCGCACTCGCGGAACGCCAAGGGCTGGCGGTGCGGGCGCGGGAGAACTTCGGCGACGGCTACGCGCGCACCCTGGTCGCCTGGCGGGCGCGGTTCCACGCCGCCTGGCCGGCGATCGCGGCGATGGGCTTCCCGCCGCGGTTCCGCCGGCTGTGGGATTACTATCTGGCGTATTGCGGGGCCGGGTTCCGTGCCGGCCGCGTGGACTTGGGGTTGGGGCGGCTGAAGCCGCGCTGATGCCGGGCCGGCGCGCCGTCCGGGCCGCGGCCGCGGCCGCCTTCGTCCCGCCCGGGCCGCCCGTTGCGGGCGTGCCGCGCACGGGCGCGCTGCGCTTCCGGCTGCTGCGCGAGGGGGCGGCGATCGGCACCCATACGCTGCTGTTCCACCCCGCACCGGGTGGGTTCGCGATCGCCATTGCGGTGGAGATCGCGGTGCGCTTCGGGCCGCTGGTGCTGTACCGATACCAATTGCGCGGTTCCGAGACCTGGCGGGGCGGGCGCTGCATGGCCGCGGCGTCCCGCACCGATGACGATGGGACGGCGGAGACGATGCGTGCGACGCGCGATCCGGCTGGGCTGTGGGTCGAGGGGACGGGAGCCCCGCGCTACTTGGCGCCGGCGGATGCACTGGTGGCCTCGCACTGGAACCAGCAGGAGTTGCGTGGGCCTTGGATCAATCTGCAGAACGGGAAGCTGCTGCATCCGCGTGTCGCGCCGCTGGGCGCGGACCCGGCGCTAACGGCGGGTGGGACGCGCGTGCCGGCCGACTGCTTCGCGGTGACCGGGCCGGCACGGATGCGGCTTTGGTACACGCCCGCACAGGTTTGGACCGGGCTGCTGTTCGACGCGAAGGACGGCTCGCAGGTTCGTTACGAGAGGATGATGTGAGCACGATGCGCGGATGGCTGCGGGGCGCGGTGCTGGCGCTGTGTCTGCCGGGGCTGTCCGGTTGCGCGACGTTTGGGACGCATCAGGCGCCGGCACCGCATGTCGATCTGTCGCGCTACGCGGGGCAGTGGTACATTATCGCGAATATCCCGTATTTCGCGGAACGCGGGAAGGTCGGCAGCTATTTCGACGTGACGTTCCCCAACGGGAAGGTACTCGACGTGTACGAGGGCCGCGATGGCAACTTCTCGGCTCCGCTATCGCGCTTCGTGATGCGTGGCTACGTGGTACCCGGAACCGGGAACGCCTATTGGCGGGAGTCACCGATCTGGCCGGTGTATCTGTCGTATCTGATCCTCTACGTGGCCCCGGACTACCGCACCGCCTTGGTGGGCTACCCGGGGCATGGCTACGGGTGGGTACTATCGCGGCAGCGGCGGATGAACGCAGCGACGTACCGGGCGCTGCTCGTGCAGTTCGCCGCGGCGGGGTAGGGCGTGTCGCGGTTCCGGCGGGTGCCACAGTTTCCTGATCAGATCTGGGCGCCGGGATGCTAGGTGTTTAGTCCCGGCATTTGGTGGAGCGGAGTGAGGATGAATCGTTCTGGCTGTGATGTCCAGCATTTGCAGATGAACTCGTAGGGGGTGAGGCCCTTGAGGGTCTTTGGCCGGCGGCCGAAATTGTAGGCGGTGACGAAGTCGTCGAGGTGGCGGCGTAGTTGCTGGTGGCTGTCGTAGTGGTAGCGCTTGACGGTGGCATCCTTGATGGTTCGGTTCATTCGCTCGACCTGACCGTTGGTCCAGGGGTGGTTGATCTTGGTGAAGCGATGCTCGATGCCGTTCTCGCGGCAGCGCATCTCGAACATGTGGGTCACGTATCGCGCGGTAGACCCGTTGGCATAGCGTGGTGCGAAGCGGAACTGGATGCCGTTGTCGGTCAGGACGGTATGGATCCTGTAGGGAACGGCGGCGATCAGGGCGACCAGGAAGGCCGAGGCTGTAACGCGGTTGGCCTTATCGACGAGCTGGGTGAAGGCGAACTTGCTGGTGCGGTCGATGGCGACGAAGAGGTAGAGCTTGCCTTCGGCGGTCTGCACCTCGGCGATGTCGATGTGGAAGAACCCGATCGGGTAAGGCTTGAACTTCTTCCTTGCCGGCTTGTCGCCGTCGACATCGGGCAGGCGGCCGATGCCGTGGCGCTGCAGGCAGCGATGCAGCGATGAGCGGGTCAGGTGCGGGATGGTAGCTTGTAGGGCGTAGAGGCAGTCATCGAGCGGCAGCAGCGTGTGCCTGCGGAAAGCGACGATGATGGCCTCGTCCTCGACGGCGAGCACCGTCGAACGCGGCTGCCTCGGGCCGGTCGGCAGATCGGCGACGGAGCTGCGCTGCTTCCACTTCGCGACGGTCTTGGGGTTGATCCCGTAGCGCCTGGCCAACGCCCTCAGGCTCGCTTGACTATGCTGTATCGCTCGACGGATCGCCTCTGTCGTGGTGGCGCTGCCGTGAAGAACCTGGCCCATAGTGCTTCCTTCCACTCACGCGAAAAGACTGCACCATCAAAACCCGGGATCAAACA
>JAGXAV010000158.1 GCA_018971455.1 Rhodospirillales bacterium | reverse complement strand
ACCAGAACAGCACCGAGCCCTCATGGGTGCCCCACGAGCCGGTGATGCGGTAGAGCATCGGCTTGAGGCTGTGGCTGTTGTCGGCGACGTTGAGCACCGAGAAATCATTGACCACGTTGACCCAGACGAGGCAGGCGTAGGACGTTCCGAGGGCGACCATCTGCCCAAGCGCCAGCGCCGGGGCGGACTGCATCAGCCGCCGGTCGCCCCGCCACGCCCCCCAGAGCGGGAGGATCGCCTGGGCGAAGGCGAAGGCGACGCCCAGGGCAAGGGCGAAATGACCGAGTTCGGGCGCGGGGAAGGACACCGGGCTCAGCTCTTCTTCTGCGCCGGAGACAGGGTGTTCCACGTCGAGGCCGGCGGCGGCGGGCCGCTCGCCGGGTTCCACTCGCCGGATTTCTTCAGCGCATCCACCACGTCCTTGGGCATGTAGGTGGCATCGTGCTTGGCCAGCACCTCGCTGGCGGCGAAATGCCCGTCCGGCCGCAGCGTGCCGAGGGCGACGATGCCCTGCCCCTCGCGGAACAGGTCGGGCAGGATGCCGGTATAGGTGACCTTCACGCTGGCGACATTGTCGGTGACGCGGAAGGTCGCGCTCGGGTGGCCGCCGGTCTCGGTGCGCTTGAGGCTGCCGGCCTCGACCAGGCCGCCGATGCGGAAGACCCGCCCCGGCCGCGGCGCGTGGGCGGCGAGATCGGCCGGCGCGATGAACAATTCCATGCTGCTGCTGAAGGCCGACATCATCAGGGCGGCCGCGCTGCCGAGGCAGACCGCGCTGACTGCCAGCACCAGCATGCGCCGGCGCTTGCGGGTCATCCCGCCACCCGCGGCGACGTCGCGGCGCGGGCGCGCGGATCGACCGCGTCGAGCCGGCGGCGCGCCCGCGTCATCCGGATCCAGGCGGCGAGCGAGAAACCGACCGCGACGGCCAGGGTCAGGCCGTAGGCGGCGGCGATGTAGGGCAGGTGGTTCATCGTGCGGCGACCATCACGCGCCGGCCTGCGCGCGCGCCATCAGCAGGCCACGCAGGCGGCGTTCCATCACCGCCGCGCGCAGCCGGGCGGTGACGATCGCGGCGAAACCCAGCGAGAAGCCGAGGGCGGAGATCAGCAGCGGCCAGAGCATGCCGACATACATGCTGGGCGCCGAGGTGAGAGTGATGGTGGAGGCCTGGTGCAGGGTGTTCCACCAATCCACCGAGAACTTGATGATCGGCAGATCGATGACGCCGACCAGCGCCAGGATGGCGCCGGCGCGGTGGCCGCGCTCGGGGTCATCGAAGGCGCGCACCAGGGCGATCTGGCCGAGATAGAGGAAGAACAGCACCAGCATCGAGGTGAGGCGCGCATCCCACACCCACCACGCCCCCCAGGTCGGCTTGCCCCACAGGCTGCCGGTGGCGAGGCACAGCGCGGTGACGCCGGCGCCGACGGGGCCGATCTCGGCCGCCGCCAGATCGGCCAGCGGGTGGCGCCAGACGAGCGAGAAAACGGCGCAGACCGCGAGCCCCATGTAGCCCGCCGAGGCCAGCCATGCCGTCGGGACATGCACATACATGATCCGCACGGCGTCGCCCTGCTGCCAGTCGGCGGGCGAGAAGAACAATCCCCAGCCCAGCCCGATCACCGTCAGGATCGCGCCCGTCCAGGCGAGCGGGGCCAGGAAGCGCCCCGAAAGCCGCAGAAAACGGCCGGGATTGGCGAAGCGGTGAAGGCTGCGCGAGGGGTTCGGCGCTATTGCGGTGGCGTCCACGGCGGCAACATAGTCCGCGACCGCCGCACTTTGAAGCCGATCGGCATTACCTTACTGTCATTCCGTTCAAATAAGAGGACGTCGCATGCTGTTCGCGCTGATCTGCACTGACCGCCCCGGCGGTCTTGAGTTGCGCCTGGCCACCCGGCCGCAGCATCTCGCCTTCCTCGAAACATATGCGGCCAAGCTGGTTCATGCCGGCGCCATGCTCGACCCCGAGGGCCGGCCATGCGGCAGCCTGCTGGTGATCGACGTCGCCGACCGGGCCGAGGCCGAGGGCTTCGCCGAGGCCGATCCCTACGCCAAGGTGCGGCTGTTCGAATCCACCATCATCCGTCCCTTCCGCGCCGCCTACCGCGACGGCGAGCGCGTCTGATGGCCCATTGGCTGGTCAAGTCCGAGCCGGATGCGTTCAGCTGGGACCAGCAGGTGGCCAACCGGACCGAGGCCTGGACCGGCGTGCGGAACTTCACGGCGCGCAACAATCTGCGCGCCATGCGCCGCGGCGACCGGGCCTTCTTCTACCATTCCAACACCGGCAAGGAGATCGTCGGCATAGTCGAGGTGGTGCGCGAGGCCTATCCGGACCCGACGGCCGAGGGCGGGGACTGGTCGTGCGTGGACATGCGCGCGGTGGGGCCGATGCCGAGGCCGGTGACGCTGGCCGCGCTGAAGGCCGATCCGCGCTTCGCCGAGCTGGCGCTGATCCGGCTGTCGCGCCTGTCCGTCGTGCCGGTGTCGGACGCCCATTGGGCGCTGATCTGCGCGCTCGGTCAATGGACCGGCTGATCCCCGAGGATCGGCCGGCGCTGCGGCGGCTGTGCCGCGTCGATGAGATCCCGCAGGGCGGGGCCAAGGGGTTCGCGCCGGCGCCGGGCTGCTTCACCGGGCTGTTTGCGGTGCGCCAGGCCGGGGGCGTGCGCGTCTATGTGAATGCCTGCCCCCATCTCGGCGTGTCGCTCGACTGGGCGCCGGACCGTTTCCTGACCGCCGACGGGCAGCACATCGTCTGCAGCACCCACGGGGCGCTGTTCCGCCCGGATGACGGGGCCTGCATCCACGGCCCCTGCATGGGGGCGGCGCTCGAAGCGGTGTTGATCCATATCATTGACGAAATCGTTTTCGTGCCAGAATCTGCCGGCTGCTGATGGCGTCCAGGCCACCGGGCGTCGCGCGTGCCATGCATTGCCTGCCGCCCGACCGGCCCCGCCAGCGGACGGCCCGCAACGAAATCCATGACGCGACGCGGCGGCGGCGCAGGCTGGACGACGCCAGGACAGCAGCGTCTGAAGGGAGGATTTTGTCGCATGAAACTCGCCAATCCGGCTCCGCTTGGACTGACCGGCTTCGCCTTGACCACCTGGATGCTCAGCATGGTCAATGTCGGCTGGTTTACGGGCGCCAGCGTGCCACTGGTTCTGGCTTCGGCCTTCGCCTTCGGCGGCACCGCCCAGTTTTTCGCCGGGCTGATGGAAATGCCGCGCGGCAACACCTTCGGCTTCGTCGCCTTCTGCTCCTACGGCGCGTTCTGGTGGACGTTCGCTCTCTTCGTGCAGTTTTTCGCCGCCAACGTGCCGGCCGCGTTCGTCGGCTGGTGGCTGGTCATGTGGGGCGTGTTCACCTTCTACATGTGGATCGGCAGCCTTGCGCTCAACCGCACCCTTCAGCTCATCTTCCTGGCCCTGTGGATCACCTTCTTCCTGCTCGGCGCCAAGGACATGCTGGGCATGCCGGGGCTGGGCCTCGCCGGTGGCTACATGGGGCTGGTGACCGCGGTGCTGGCCTTCTATCTGGCCGCCGCCGAGATCATCAACGAGGCCCATGGCCGCACCGTTCTGCCGATCGGCGCCGCCTGATCCCGTCCGGCTGATCCGGTCTGCTTGATCCTGCGCGGGCGGCTGCCTAGCCTGGGTGGCCGCCCGTTGCACCTGATCGCAGCACCCGATCGCCGCAGCTGACCTGGGCATGCCGGCCCGACGCGGCGTGCCCGCCAAAAGAAACCATTCGAGGGGACCAGAACCATGTCCGACGCCCACGCAACGCAAGGTCAGATTTTCCCGGTCCGTCCCGAGGTCGCCGCGCACGCGCACGTGACCGCGGCGCGGTATCGCGAGTTGTACGAGCGCGCCGAACGCGATCCGGACGGGTTCTGGGGCGAGCAGGCCGGCCGCGTTGCCTGGATGACCAGGCCGACGAAAATCAAGAACGCCAGCTTCGCCGGCGATGTCTCGATCAAATGGTTCGAGGACGGCATGCTGAACGCATCCGTCTCCTGCCTCGACCGCCATGCGGCCACCCATCCCGACCGGGTCGCCATCATCTGGGAGGGCGACGACCCGGGCGCGTCGCGCAAGATCACCTATGGCGAGCTGCACGTGGCCGTGTGCCGGCTGGCCAACGCCATGCTCGGCCTGGGCGCCAAGCGCGGCGACGTGGTGACGGTCTACATGCCGATGGTCATCGAGGCCGCGGTGGCGATGCTGGCCTGCGCGCGGATCGGCGCCATCCACTCGGTGGTGTTCGGCGGCTTCTCGCCGGACAGCCTGGCCAATCGCATGCAGGATTGCGCCTCGACCATGCTGATCACCGCCGATGAGGGCCGTCGCGGCGGCAGGCGCGTGCCCCTGAAGGCCAATGCCGACGCGGCGCTGGCGATGTCGCCGACGGTGAAATCCGTCATCGTCGTGCCGGTCACCGGTGCCGCGGTGCCGATGATGGCCGGGCGCGACCATGATTACGCGGCCCTCACCGCCGCCGCCTCGCCGGTGTGCCCGCCGGCGGCGATGAGTGCGGAGGATCCGCTGTTCATCCTCTACACCTCGGGCAGCACCGGCAAGCCGAAGGGCGTGCTGCACACCACCGGCGGCTATCTGGTGTGGGCGAGCTTCACCCACGAGATCGTGTTCGACTACCGCCCGGGCGAGATCTACTGGTGCACGGCCGATGTCGGCTGGGTGACCGGGCACACCTACATCGTCTATGGCCCGCTCGCCAACGGTGCCACGACCGTGATGTTCGAGGGCATTCCCAACTACCCCGACAGCTCGCGCTTCTGGCAGGTGGTGGACAAGCACCAGGTCAACATCTTCTACACGGCGCCGACGGCGATCCGCGCGCTGATGCGCGAGGGCGAGGCGCCGGTGCAGAAGACCCGCCGCACCTCGCTGCGCATTCTCGGCAGCGTCGGCGAGCCGATCAATCCCGAGGCCTGGCTGTGGTACGACCGGGTGGTGGGCGAGCATCGCTGCCCGATCGTCGATACCTGGTGGCAGACCGAGACCGGGGGCATCCTGATCAGCCCGCTGCCCGGCGCGACGGCGCTCAAGCCCGGCTCGGCCACCCTGCCGCTGCCCGGGGTCGCGCCGGTGATCGTCGATGCGGACGGGCATGTGCTGCACGGCGCGACCGAGGGCAATCTGTGCCTCGCCGGCAGCTGGCCGGGCCAGATGCGCACCGTCTACGGCGATCATGCGCGCTTCGTGCAGACCTATTTCAGCACCTTCAAGGGGCTGTATTTCACCGGCGACGGGGCGCGGCGCGACGCCGACGGCTATTACTGGATCACCGGGCGGGTCGATGACGTGATCAACGTCTCCGGCCACCGCATGGGCACGGCGGAGGTGGAGAGCGCGCTGGTGGCGCACCCCAAGGTGGCCGAGGCGGCGGTGGTCGGCTTCCCGCACGACCTCAAGGGCCAGGGCATCTATGCCTATGTCACGCTGAAGACCGGGGAGGAGCCCACCGAGGCGCTGCGCAAGGAGCTGGTTGCCTGGGTGCGGCGCGAGATCGGGCCGATCGCGGCGCCGGATGCCATTCAGTGGGCGCCCGGCCTGCCGAAGACGCGCAGCGGCAAGATCATGCGGCGCATCCTGCGCAAGATCGCCGCCAACGAGACCGATTCGCTGGGCGACACCTCCACCCTCGCCGATCCGGCGGTGGTGACCGATCTGGTCGAGAACCGCGTCAGCGGGTGAGCGAGGGGGCGAGCGGGAAGCGCAGCGCGAGCTGGTTGCGCCCGCCCGCCCGCGCGTAGCGGATGTCGCGGCAGTAATGGCGCAGCAGGACGAGGCCTCGCCCACCGGGCGTTGCCTCGTCGAGCTGCGCCGGCC
>JAGXAV010000157.1 GCA_018971455.1 Rhodospirillales bacterium | reverse complement strand
CAAGGCCCGCCCGGCCGACGCCGCCTTCCTGGCGCGCCACGGGCTCGAGGAGTACGTGCTCTGCGTCGGCACGCTGGAGCCGCGCAAGAACCATCTCTACCTCTACCGCATCTGGAAGAGGCTGGCCGCCGAACTCGGCGCCGCGACGCCCCGGCTGGTGTTCGCCGGCCGCCTCGGCTGGCATATCGAGGAGTTGCAGCGCACGCTGCGCGCCAGCGGCAATCTCGATGGCCGCATCCTGCATCTGCCCGAACCCAGCGACGGCGAGCTGGCCACCCTGTATCGCGGGTGCCTGTTCACCGTCTTTCCCAGCCTCTACGAGGGCTGGGGGCTGCCGGTCGCCGAGAGTCTGCGCTACGGCAAGCCGGTGGTGACCTCCTCGGTCAGCGCCATGCCGGAGGCCGGCGGCGACCTCGCCCTTTATGTCGATCCGCTCAATGTCGAGAGCGGGTATGCCTGCATCCATGCGCTGCTCACCGACCGCGCGGCGCTGCGGGCGCGGGCCGGGATGGTGCGGGCGGGCTACCGGCCGACGGGCTGGCCGATGGCCACGCGCAGCCTGGTGCGCCGCCTCGCCGCGGTGGAACGTGGCGGCGCCGCGGCCGCGCTGCCGGAGCTGCCGGCCGGCCGGGCATGGCAGTTCGCGGCCCTCTCCGCCCGCGCGCCGCAGGGCACGCCGGAGCGGGTCATCCGCCACGAACTCGAACGGCTGGCGCTGGCCGAACTGCTCGACGGGCCGGGCTGGGTCGGCGTCGAAAGCTGGGGCGCGCGGGCGCGCGGCCAGGCGTTGCTGGCCTTCCGGTCCCCGCCCATCCCCGGCCTGCTCGCCTATCTCGCCCTGCGCGGCGCCGACCCGGGCGAGGAGGTGACGCTGACCGTCCGGCTGGGCGCCGAGGATGTCGCCACCATCGCCGTGGCGCCGGGGCAGACGCGGCTGCTGCGCCTTGCCCTGCCGGCGGGCGCCGATATCCGCCTCGCCCTCGTGGCCGGCGCACCGGGGCAGGGGATCGGCCTCGCCGGCCTGTTCCTCTGCGCCGAGCAGGATGCCGCCGCCCGCCTCGCCTATCTGGAGAGCCAACTCGCCGGGTGAGGGCTGCCCCCTGCCGCGCGCATGACGATGGCAGGTGACGTGATGATAAGCCGCCTTATTATTATGCCATGAAACTCCGACCGAACCCGGCCGGCCGGCGATGAGCGTCGGCGCGCCCAAGGTGCCCCACCGGGCGCTGATCACCGGATGCACCATGGTGGCGACGCTGATGCAGGCGCTCGACTCCACCATCGCCAACGTGGCGCTGCCCTACATGCAGGGCAGCCTGGGTGCGACGTTCGACCAGATCACCTGGGTGCTGACCTCCTACGTCATCGCCGCCGCGATCATGACGGCCCCGGTCGGCTGGCTGGCCGCGCGTTTCGGCCGCAAGAACCTGTTCCTGACCTGCCTGGCGGGCTTCACCGTCACCTCCATGATGTGCGGCGCGGCGCAGTCGCTCGCCCAGATCGTCGCCTTCCGCCTGTTGCAGGGCATGTTCGGCGCCGCCCTGGTGCCGCTCAGCCAGGCCACCATGCTCGACATCTACCCCTTCGAGAAGCGCGCCCAGGCGATGGCGATCTGGGGCATCGGCGTGATGATCGGCCCGATCCTCGGCCCCACGCTGGGCGGCTACCTGACCGATTTCTACAACTGGCGCTGGGTGTTCTACGTCAACCTGCCGTTCGGCCTGCTGGCGATGGGCGGGCTGTGGATGTTCATGCCCAAGGGCGACGCCGATGCCGGGCTGAAATTCGACTGGACCGGCTTCGCGGTGCTGGCGCTCGGCATCGGTTCGCTGCAGCTCATGCTCGATCGCGGTCAGACCAAGGATTGGTTCAGCACCCGCGAGATCGTCGTCGAGGCGGTCCTGTCCGGCCTCGGCATCTATCTGTTCATCGTCCACATGTTCACCGCCGAACGGCCGTTCATCCCGCCGCCGATCTTCAAGGATGTGAATTTCTCCGCGGCGCTGGGCATGATGTTCGGCATCGGCATGGTGCTGCTGGCCAGTTCCGCGCTGCTGGCGCCCTATCTGCAGAATCTCGCCGGCTACCCGGTGGCGACCGCGGGGCTGGCCATGGCGCCGCGCGGCGTCGGCACCATGGCGGCGATGATGCTGGCGGGCAAGCTTGGCGGGCGCGTCGATCCGCGCAAGATGATGGCCAGCGGCGTCATCCTGATGTGCGGCACGCTGTATGCGATGAGCGGCTGGACGCCCGACGTGCCGGAGCGCCAGCTCGTCACCACCATCGTGATCCAGGGCTTCGGCATGGGGCTGGTGTTCAACCCGCTCTCGGTGATGGCCTTCGCCACCCTGCCGGCGCGCCTGCGCGGCGACGGCGCGGCCCTGCTCAGCCTGTTCCGCAATATCGGCTCGGCGATCGGTGTCTCCATCACCTCCTTCTCGCTCTCGCGCAACGCCCAGGTGGTGCAATCCTCGCTGAGCCAGGTCGCGACCCCGTTCAACCGCGTGCTGCATGATGGCAGCCCGCTCGCCCGGCTGCTCGACCCCGCGACGCCGCACGGCGCGCAATTGCTGAACGGCATGATCGAGCGGCAGGCGCAGATCATCGCCTACAATGACGATTATCTGCTGATGACCTGGCTGGCGCTGCCGACCCTGCTGCTCATCCTGTTGATGCGCCGCGCCTCCGGCCCGCCGCCGGCGGACAGCCACGTGGCGATGGATTAGAACGGGCGATGGATTAGGACGGGCGACGGATCAGCGCGGTCGATCGATCGGCCGGCCGGTTTGCACGCGCGCCGCGCGCGGCTATCCTCTGGCAAATCCCCGGGGAACCCGCATGTCAGATTTCGTCATTCCGCCGCCCGCCATCGCCGCCGTGCCGGTGGATGGCGGCGGGCATTTTCCGGTGCGCCGCATCTTCTGCGTCGGGCGCAACTACGCCGAGCACGCCCGCGAGATGGGGGCGGACCCGGACCGCGAGCTGCCCTTCTTCTTCTGCAAGCCGGCCGACGCCCTGGTGACCGGGGGGGCGGCGATGCCCTATCCGCCGATGAGCAGCAGCCTGCACCACGAAATGGAGCTGGTGGTCGCCATCGGCACGGGCGGGGCGGATATTCCCGAGGCGAGCGCCCTGTCCCATGTATGGGGCTATGCCGCGGGCCTCGACATGACGCGGCGCGATCTGCAGAACCAGGCCAAGAAGGAAGGCAAGCCCTGGGACATGGGCAAGGGGTTCGACCATTCCGCGCCGATCGGCACGATGATCCCCGCCGCCCGGTTCCCCGCGCCCACCCGGGGCGCCATCGAACTCAAGGTCAACGGCGCCGTGCGGCAGAGCTCGGACCTGTCGAAGCTGATCTGGAGCGTTGCCGAAACGATCGCCTATCTCTCCCGGCTGGTGACGCTGGCGCCCGGCGACCTGATCTTCACCGGCACGCCCGAGGGGGTGGCCGCCGTCATGCGCGGTGACGTGCTGGAAGGCAGCGTCGCCGGCGTCGGCACGGTGCGCACCGTCATCAGCTGACGGCACGCACCGCGGCGGTCAGATCGTCGCCGCCAGCCCCTGTTCGACCCGGCGCGCGAAGCCGGCCGGATCGCGCGGCAGGTCGCCATCCTGGATGCGGGCGAGGTCGAGCAGCAGGCCGGCCTGCTCGGCCAGGTCGGTCTTTCCCGCCTTCTCCGCCAGGGCGGCGATCAGCTTGTGGCGTGGGTTGATTTCCAGCACCGGGGCGGCGAGCGGGCCGGCCCGGCCGGCGCGGCGCAGCAGGCGCTGCATCTGCAGGTCGGGCCCCGCGGTGCCGGCGGCGAGCACCACGGCGCTCTCGACCAGGCGGTCGGTGGCGCGGATGTCCGACACCGCCTCGCCGAGGGCCGATTTCAGCGCCGCGATCAGCGTCTCGACATCGGCCGCCTCGCCGGCGTGCTCGACCGGCGGCAGCTTCGACAGATCGGCGGCACCCTGGGTCACGCTGCGGATCGGCGTGTCCTCGAAGCTGTCCATGCGGTCCGGCCAGAAGGCGTCGATCGAATCCGTCAGCAGCAGCACCTCCACGCCGCGGGCGCGGAAGCCTTCGAGCTGGGCGGAGCGCGCCAGCGTCTCGGCATTGTCGCCGGCCAGCACGTAGATGGCCTCCTGGCCCTCCTTCATGCGCGCGGCGTACTCCGCCAGCGAGGTCCAGCCCTCCACCGCGGAGGAGCGGAAGCGCAGCAGCGGGGCGAGATCCTTGCGGTGCTCGGCATCCTCCCAGATGCCTTCCTTCAGCACGGCGCCAAAATTCTCCCAGAAGCCGGCATACTCCGCCGCATCCTTGGCGCGGTTGCGCAGTTCGCTGAGCACCCGGTTGGTCACCGCCTTGCCGATGCGCGCCAGCACGGGCGTGGATTGCAGCATCTCGCGCGAGACGTTGAGCGGCAGGTCCTCGGTGTCGACCACGCCATCGACGAAGCGCAGCCAGGGCGGCAGCAGATTGGCCTCGTTGGTGATGAACATGCGCCGCACATGCAGGCGCACATGCGAGACGCGATCCTCCTCGACGGCCTGAAACGGCTTCATGCCCGGGATGAAGAGCAGGGCGTGAAACTCCATCGCGCCCTCGGCGCGCCAGTGCAGGCTCGCCCATGGCGCGTCGAAGAAATGGCCGAGATGACGGTAGAATTCCGTGTAGGCCTGCTCGCTCACCTCGCTCCTGGGCTTGCGCCACAGCGCGGTGCCTTCGTTGGCCGGCTGGTCCTTGCCGTCATGCGCGACGGTGATCGGCAGGGTGATGTGGTCGGCCCATTTGCGGATCACCGCTTCCAGCCGCGCCGGGTCGAGATACTCCTCGGCATCGGGCTTGATTTGCAGCACGATGTCGGTGCCGGCCTCCTCGCGCGCGGCGGGGGCGATGGTGAAGGCGCCGCGCCCGTCCGAGGCCCAGGCCCACGCGGCCTCGGTCCCGGCCTTGCGGCTGGTCACCTCGACGCGGTCGGCGACCATGAAGGCGGCGTAGAAGCCGACGCCGAACTGGCCGATCAGGCTCGGCCGGTCCTCGGCGCGGGCCGCCGCCAGCGCGTCGCCGAAGGCGCGCGTGCCGGAGCGCGCGATGGTGCCGAGATTGGCGATCAGCTCCTCGCGGGTCATGCCGATGCCCAGGTCGGCGATGGTCAGCGTGCGCCCTGCCTTGTCCGGCAGGATGCGGATGCCGGCGCCGCCGGGGGGCGCGAGGGTGGCGTCCGTCAGGCTCTCGAAGCGGCGGCGATCGGTGGCGTCGGCGGCGTTGGCGACCAGTTCGCGCAGGAAGATCTCGCGCTCCGAATAGAGCGAGTGCACCACCAGGTCGAGCAGCCGCCCGACCTCGGCGGTGAAGCCGTGCTCCTCGGCGCCCACGCCCGCGTTCGCCGCCCCATGCTCTGCCGCCCCATGCTCTGCCGCCTCGTTCTCCGCCATCGCCATCCTCCTCGCTGATGCGAGCGCGCATATGCGCCGCCAAGGCATTGATTTCAACGCGCGCGGACAACCGTCTTGCGTTTGGCGGTCCGACACCCAAGCATTGGGGCATGGATGGAGTCGCCCCCCGCTCCCAGCCCGGACCCGGCGGATCTCTGCGCCCGCGTCCCTGGGCCGTGCTGGGCCCGACCAACACCGGCAAGACCCACCTCGCCATCGAGCGCATGCTGGCGCATGGCTCCGGCATGATCGGCTTCCCGCTGCGCCTGCTGGCGCGCGAGAATTACGACCGCATGGTGGCCCGCAAGGGGGCGCGGCACGTCGCGCTGATCACCGGCGAGGAGAAGATCATCCCGCCCGAGGCGCGCTGGTTCTCCTGCACCGTGGAGGCCATGCCGCTCGACCGCGACGTCGCCTTCCTCGCGGTGGACGAGATACAGCTCTGCGCCGACCCCGATCGCGGCCATGTCTTCACCGACCGGCTGCTGCACGCGCGCGGTGC
>JAGXAV010000156.1 GCA_018971455.1 Rhodospirillales bacterium | reverse complement strand
GCGTCGTCTTCATCACCGGCGGCGCGGGCGGCATCGCCGCCGGGCTCTGCAAGGCCTTCGCCGCCGCCGGCGCGACGCTGGTGCTGGCCGACCGGACCGCGGCCGTGGAAGAGCGCGCGGCCGCGCTGCGGGAAGCGGGCGCCACGGTTTTCACCCATATCTTCGACATCACCGACGATGCGGCAACCCGCGCCGCCCTGGCCGATACCCGCGCGGCACGGGGCCGGCTGGACGTTCTCGTCAACAACGCCGCCGTGATCGTGCGCAAGCCGTTCCTCGAACTCACCGCGGAAGACTGGCAGAAGGTGATCGACATCGACGTGTCCGCCTGCTTCCGCGTCGCCCAGCACGCGGCCCGCATCATGGTCGCCCAGGGCGGCGGGCGGATCATCAATCTCAGCTCGATCATGAACCACGTCTCGCGGCCCCATCTCGTGCCCTACGTCACCGCCAAAGGCGCGATTTCGGCGATGACGCGCGCGATGTGCGCCGACCTCGCGGGCAGCGGCGTCACCGTGAACGCGCTCGCTCCCGGCTATACGGCGACTGAGTTCTCGCAGGCAAATGTGAAGGAATTCCACGACTTCGTCAGGGATTGGACGCCCGCGCGCCGCTGGGGACGGCCGGAGGATCTCTGTGGCGCCGCGTTGCTGCTGGCCTCCGATGCCGGCGCCTACATCAACGGCCAGACGCTCTATGTCGATGGTGGATTCCTCGCGGTAACACGTTGACAACGCACCACCTGTAAAACCAGTTGACAACTCCCCAAGTTGTAAATAAACATAACAACTGTCCATTGGGGAAACGGGCAGCGCGATGCAAGGCATCTCGGTCATGGAAAAGACGCAGACGGGCGCAAAGCCCGCGAGCCGTGACGGCGACGGCCCCGCGAATGCGGCCCCGCAGCGGCCGGGCCTGCCGGCGATGCTGCTCGAAATCCCGGGCGTGGTTCCCGCGCTGTCATTTGCAGGCTTCGTGGCGCTGTGGTGGGCGGGTGCTGCCTGGAACGGCAACAGCATCCAGCTGCCGACGCCGCCCGAGGTGTTCGGCGCGCTGGTCAGCCTGGCCAGGGATGGCGAGCTGTTCACCAATGCCGGGCTGAGCCTGAGCCGGCTGATCGTCAGCATGTCCATTGCCGTTCTCATCGCCGTGCCGCTCGGCTTCTGGATGGGGTTGAGCGAGACCTTGCGCCGCTACGTCGACCCCACCATCGAGCTGCTGCGCCCGATCTCGGGGATCGCATGGATCCCGCTGGCGCTCTTCATCTTCGGCGTTGGCGGCGTTCTGCCGGTCTTCATCATGACCTATGTGGCCTTCTTCCCGCTGGTGATGAACACCTTCGCCGGCGTCAGGGGGGCCGATCCCAAGCTGGTCGCCGCGGCGCGGACGATGGGCGTGGGGCGCCTGCGCATCACCGCGCGCGTGGTTCTGCCCTCGGCGCTGCCGACGATCATGGTCGGTGTGCGCCTGGCCCTTGCCGGCGCCTGGTCGGCGATCATCGCCGCCGAACTGATCGGCGCCCCGACCGGCCTCGGCTTCGCCATCGAGTGGTACCGCGAGCTGCTCGCAAGCCCCAAGGTCTTCGCCTATGTCGGCGTCATCGCCGGGGTTGGCTACCTCGCCGATCTCGCCTTGCAATGGCTGCAGCGGCGCCTGACGCCCTGGACCGTGGGAGGAGGCCTGTCATGAGCGCCACCGCAGCGCGCGCCGCCGCACCCGCCAGGAGAGGCGCCCGCTTCGATCCCCGTGGCCTCGTGCTGCCGCTCCTCGCGCTGATCGTCTGGCAGCTCTGGGCCCTCACCCTGCCGCACGACTCGCCCGCACCGTCCCCTGCACGCGTCATCGCCACCTTCATCGAGCTGGTGCGCAGCGGCGATCTGCCGTCGGCGCTCGCGATGAGCCTCGGGCGCGTCATCGCCGGCTTCGCGACGGGGCTTGCCACGGGTGTTACGGTCGGCGTGCTGATGGGGGCTTTCCGTCCGGTGCGCCGCGTGCTGGAGCCGATCATTGAGAGCTTCCGCCCGGTGGCGCCGATGGCGATCCTGCCGATTGCCATCCTCTGGTTCGGAACCGGCACGCCGGCGGCCGTCTCCATCGTCGGCTATGCCGCGTTCTTCCCGCTGCTGGTCAACACCGTCCATGGCGTGAGCCGGGTGGATCGCAAGCTCGTGCAGGCGGCGCGGACGATGGGCGTCTCCCGCCCGCGCATCCTCGCCAAAGTCGTTCTTCCGGCCGCCATGCCGAGCATCATGCTCGGCGCCCGCCTCGGCATGAGTGTTGCCTGGACGGCCATCATCGCCGCTGAGCTGGCCGTGGGCTCCAAATCCGGCGGCGGCAATTCCGGCGGCATCGGCTCGATGATGTTCGTCTTCTACGCCTACAGCGTCGACCTCAACGGCATCGTGGTCTGCATGATCGTGGTTGGTGTGGTGGCGTTGCTGATCGATCAGTTGTTTCGCGCCGCCGAAGCGCGGCTTCTGCCATGGAGGCAATGATGCAAGCGGTGGAAAATGCGAAGCTGCGCCTGAAAGACGTCACTAAGACCTTCATCGCGCCGCGCACGCTGAAGCCGACCGTCGCCGTCTCCGATGTCACGCTCGATATCATGCGGGGCGAGTTCGTCTGCATCGTCGGCCCTTCCGGCTGCGGCAAGTCGACGGTGCTGAACATGATTGCCGGGCTTGAGGCGCCGAGCGACGGCACGATCTTCATGGACGACCGGCCGATCAGCGGTCCGAGTGCTGAGCGTGGCGTGATGTTCCAGGACTACGCACTCTTCCCCTGGCTCACCGTGCAGGACAATATCGGCTTCGGGTTGCGCAACGGCACGCCTGGCCATTCGCTATCCGCCGGCGAGATCAAGGATCGCATCGAGGCGCATATCGATCTCGTGCGCCTGCGTGGGTCCGAGGCGAAATACCCGCATCAGCTCTCCGGCGGCATGCGCCAGCGCGTGGCCCTCGCGCGCCTGCTGGCCAACGGGCCGGACGTGCTGCTGATGGACGAGCCACTGGGCGCGCTCGACGCCCAGACCCGCTTGATCCTGCAGAGCGAGCTGCTGCGCATCTGGGGCGAAACCTCCCCCACCGCGCAGCGCAAGACCGCGATCTTCATCACGCATGACATCGAGGAGGCGGTGTTCCTCGCGGACAGGGTGGTGGTGATGAGCCGGCATCCCGGCCGGGTCCGCGCCCTGCTCGATATCGACCTGCCGCGCCCGCGCAACGAGCATGTGCGCACCACGCAGCGCTTCGGAGAGCTCTCCGAAGAAATCTGGCAGCTCATACGTGACGAAGCCCTCGAGGCGATCGCATAAAACGGGAAGGAAGCAAATGACACACACCATGTTCCGCCGCCGGACTCTCCTGGCGGCTGGCACCGGCGCGCTATTCGCCCCCTACGTGGCGCGCGGCGCGGGCGCGCTGCAACCGGCCAAGGTCTCGATCGGGCGCATTCCGTGGGCTGCGTTCAACTCGCCGATGACGCAGTACATGATCGAGAACAAGTTGATGGAGAAGCGCGCCGCCGAGCTCGGCATCGCGCTCACCATCGATTGGCGAGAATACCCGACGGCGCTGCCGATGGTGGAAGCCATCGTCGGCAACAATCTCGACATGGGCATGTGGGGCAACACCCCGATCATCCGCGCGCTGGTCGCCAAGCTGCCGCTCAGCCTGATGGTGGTGGGCGAGGGGCATCTGCGCTTCGTGCTGACCACGCGCAAGGGCTCGCCGATCAAGACGATCCAGGACATTAAGGGCAAGACCGTGGGCGCCCTGCTCGGCGGCGATCCCTACAATGCGCTGACCGAAATGCTGCACTGGGAAATGGGCAGCGCCGACCCGCGCGATTTCGGCATTCGCATCATCAACACGCCCACTCTTGCGCAGGCCGCCGAAGTGCCGAAGGGAATGGATGCGGCAATCGCCATCTACCCGGCCTATCTGCAGGCGGCCCACCAGCAGAGCATCGGCATCATGAACTCGTTCGGCTACAGCGAGGCCGGCTACGATGGTCCGCTCGGCCACGGCGCGGGGATCATGTTCCCCTCGGTCAAGAAATCCCCCTTCTATCCGGACGGCTACTACCTGCACCGCTCGTTCTGGATTGCCAATAACCACCTGCTCGACAAGAACCCCAAGATCGCGCTGGCCTTTGTCATCGCCCAGCAGGATGCGGTCACCGCCCTCGCGGCGATGCAGCCCGGCCCGGTCTCGCAACTCGTCAAGCAGTACTGGAAGCTCGATTCCGAGGATGGCGGCAAGGTGGTGACGGACGACGTGCTCTATCACCGCGGCTGGGCCTGGCCCACCGAGAGCGACGCGCGCGCCGTGCTGGTGACCAGCAAATACCTCACCGCCAGCAAGATGATCGACAAGCCGCTCGACTGGGCGCAGGTGAAGGAAGCGTTCGCGCGCACCGCGCCATTGCTCAAGCAGGCCTACGATCATTTCGGCGACAAGCCGCCGGCGGTGGAATTCGTCCGGACCAATGCGGGCGATCTGCGCGGCCTTCCCGTCTGGAACATGGACCAGTGGTCGGTGCCGGGCTGAACGCCATCCCGCACCACCACGCCCTCTCGCATTAGCAACGGAGCTTACCAATGGATGTCGGCTTCATCGGTCTCGGGGTCATGGGTGGCCCCATGGCGCTCAACGTTCTCAAGGGCGGTCATTCGCTGACCGTCTTCGATCTCAACCCCGGCGCGGTGAAGCGCCTCGTCGATGCCGGCGCGAAGGCGGCGGCGTCGCCCAGGGATGTCGGTGCCGCGAGCGACATCGTTGTCACCATGCTGCCCGAGCCGAAGCATGTCGAGGCGGTCGTGCTCGGCGAGGGCGGGGTCGCGTCCGGGCTGCGGCCCAACGGGGTCGTCATCGACATGAGCACGATCGATCCCATCTCCTCGCAGCGCATCGCCGCCGGCCTGAAGGCGCGCGGCTTCCACATGGTGGATTCGCCCGTGGGCAAGACGTCCGAGCACGCCGTGACCGGCACGCTCACCCTCATGGTGGGCGGCGAGAGCGAGATCATCGCGCGGGTCAAGCCGGTTCTCGATTGCATGGGCAACGAGACCTTCCTCTGCGGCGGCCAGGGCATGGGCCACGCGATGAAGACCACCAACAACCTGCTCGCCACCACCATCATGACGGCGAACACGGAGGCGCTGGCCATCGGCGTGAAGGCCGGCCTCACCCTGGAATTGATGATGGACGTGATGAAGACGACGATGTCCAACAACGCGCAGCTCTACGTCGCCATGCCGAAGAAGGCGTTCAAGGGCGACGACTCGCCGGGCTTCATGGTGAAACTCGCCTGCAAGGATGTCCGCCAGGCGGTCGAACTCGCGCGCGCCCAGGGGTTCGAGCCGCTGGTCGGCGCGGCCTGCCAGAAGACGCTGGAGGAGGCGATCGACAAGGGCTTCGGTGATCGCGACACCGCAGCATTGATGCGCATTCGCGAGGACCAGCTGGGCATCAAGGTCCGCGAGACGGGCGTCGCCGCGGGGCGCGCGGCCTGAATGGAGCTGGCGGCGATGGGCGAGACATTCGCGGGTTATGTGCGGGCAGACGGATCGGTGGGGGTACGCAACCACCTGCTGATCCTGTCCACTGGCGGCATGACCGGGCGGACGGCGCGCCGCATCGCCGCCGCGGTCGAGGGGGCCGTGGCCGTCACGCTGCCCTATTGCAGCGGGCTGTTCGGCGAGGATCTGGCGGTGCATCGCGGGGCGATCCGCCGCCTCGCATTGCACCCCAATGTCGGCGCCGCGGTGCTGGTGGGGGACAATCCCATCGTCATGGCGGCGGCGCTGGCCGAGATCGCGCCGAGCGGCCGGCCGCATCTGGGCCTCACGCTCGATGATTGCGGCCATGACGCGCTGGCGCTGACGGATCGCGGCATCCGCGCGGCGGCGGCACTGGCGGTGCGGATCTC
>JAGXAV010000155.1 GCA_018971455.1 Rhodospirillales bacterium | reverse complement strand
GGGCAGCGCCTTGCGGTGCGGATCGACCCGGCTGTGCCGCCAACGCTGCAGGCCGATGTCGGGCGGCTGCGCCAGGTGCTGCTGAACCTCGTCGGAAACGCGATCAAATTCTCCCGGCCGGGCACCGTGCGCCTGGGCGCCGAGCTGATGGCCCAGGGCGATCGCCGGCTGCTGCGCCTGTCGGTGCGCGATCCCGGCCCGGCCATTCCGGCCGACCAGGCGGCGCTGCTGTTCCAGCCCTTCGCCCGGCTGGAGGGCGCGCGTGCCGCCGGCACCCCGGGCAGCGGGCTCGGTCTGGCCATCTGCGCCCGTCTGGTGGCGCTGATGGGCGGCCGGCTCGGGCTGACCAGCGAGGCGGACGGCAACATCTTCTGGGTGGAGCTGGTGCTTGACACCGTGCCCGCCGCCGCCGCCCAGCGCCCGCCGCGCCGCGCCAATCTGCTGCTGGTCGAGGATGTCGCCAGCAACCGCATGCTCACTGCCTCGCTGCTGCGCCGCGAGGGTCACCGGGTCGATACGGCCGAGTCCGGCGAGGAGGCCGTGCGCCTGGTCGCCAGCCGGCCCTTCGACGTGGTGCTGATGGACATCATGATGCCCGGCATCGACGGTGCCGAGGCGGCGCGGCGCATCCGCGCCCTGCCCGGGCCGGCGGGCCGGGTGAAGATCGTCGCGCTGACCGGCAATGTCGCCACGCTGACCGGCTGGCAGGTGCCGCCGGACGTGATGGACGGCGTGCTCGCCAAGCCGCTGCGCCCGGCCGAGCTCTATGCCGCGGTCGGCCGGTTGGTCGATCCGATCCAGCCCGCGGCGCCGCCCGAATCGGTGCCGGCGCACGCCAAGCCGCTGATCGACGATGCGCGCCTGGCCGATCTGCGGCGCGGCCTCGCGCCGGCCATGTTCGCCGATCTGGTCGAGCAGTGCCTCGCCGATATCCGCAGCCGCACCTTCCGGCTGCGCCAGGCGCTGGCCGAAGGCGACCAGGCGACCGCCGCGGCCGTGGCCCACGCCATCGCGGGCCTCGCCGGCAGCTACGGCCTCTCGGGGCTGGAGGCGCGCATGCGCCGCCTGATGCAGGGCCATCTCGACGCCGCCGCGATCGGCCCGGCGCTCGACAGCGAGATCGCCCGCAGCGCCGACATGCTGCACGAGTTGCTCCAGCTTCCGGCCGCCTGATCCTTTCCGGGCGGCCGCGAAGCGGGCAGAGTTGCAGGATGCGCGTCTATCTCGCCGGCCCCGACGTGTTTCTGCCCGATCCCGCCGCCCGCGCGGCCAGCCTCAAGGCGATCTGCGCGCAGCATGGCCTCGTGGGCGTCTGGCCGATCGACAGCCTGCCCGACGAGCCCCCCGCCTGGCGCCAGCTCGGCGAGGCGCGGCGGATCGCGCTTTGCAACGAGGCGCATATCCGCGGCTGCGACGCGCTGATCGCCAATCTCACGCCGTTCCGCGGGCCGAGTGCGGATGCCGGCACGGTGTTCGAGCTCGGCTTCATGCGCGCCCTCGGCCGGCCGGTCTTCGCCTGGAGCAACACCGCACTTCCCTTCACCGCCCGCACGCTCGCCTTTCTCGGCCGCGCGGCGCGGGCCGACGGCGCCGCGTGGCGGGACGGGGAGGGGTTGCAGGTGGAGGATTTCGGCGGGGCGGACAATCTGATGCTCGACGGCGCCATCACCGCCTCGGGCGGCGTGCTGGTCTGCCAGAACGTGCCCGAGGCCGCGCGGTGGAGCGATCTGTCCGCTTTCGCGCGCTGCGTCGCCGCAGCAGCGAGGTCAGCGTAGCGAGGCGTTCAGCCGCGCCAGCGCCGCCGAGCCCGGGCACAGCTCGCCCTCGCCCATGGCATTGAGCGGCTTGGTCGCCGTGCCGAGATAGGCATGCAGATCCTCCGATTGCGGATCCACATAGAGCAGACCGGTGACGATTTCGCCCTCGCTCTGGTGGCGGTGCAGATAGGCCAGCGCCGCGCCGCGGTCGGTGGGGTCGTACTCCTCGCCCACCTTGCGCAGCTTGAGCAGCGAGCCGTCATGCTGCTGGACGATCTCCACCGTGCCCGGCGCCATTTCGAGCGTGATCTCGTTGCGCCCGGTGATGACATCGAGGAAGTTCACCGCCGCATTGTGCTCGCGCACGTAGTCGAAGCTCTTGGTCGAGCCGACATGGTTGTTGAACGTCACGCACGGGCTGATGCAGTCGATGAACGCGGCTCCCTTGTGCGTCAGCGCCGCCTTGATCAGCGGCACCAGCTGCGCTTTGTCGCCGGAGAAGCTGCGCGCGACGAAGGTCGCGCCGAGCTGGAGCGCCATGCCGACCATGTCGATCGGCTCGTCCATGTTGGCCACGCCCCGCTTGTTCTTCGCCCCCTTGTCGGCGGTGGCCGAGAACTGTCCCTTGGTCAGACCATAGACGCCATTGTTCTCGACGATATAGGTCATGTTCAGGCCGCGCCGCATGGCGTGGGCGAACTGGCCGAGCCCGATCGAGGCCGAATCGCCATCGCCGGACACGCCGAGATAGATCAGGTCGCGATTGGCCAGGTTGGCGCCGGTGACGACGCTGGGCATGCGCCCGTGCACCGAGTTGAAGCCATGCGCCGCGCCGAGGAAATAGGTCGGCGTTTTGGACGAGCAGCCGATGCCGGACAGCTTGGCGATGCGGTGCGGCGGCAGGCCCAGCTCGAAGCAGGCATGCACGATCGCGGCGCTGATCGAATCATGGCCGCACCCGGCGCAGAGCGTGGAGACGCTGCCCTCGTAGTCGCGCCGCGTCAGGCCGAGCGCGTTGGTCGGCAGATCGGGATGATGCAGGCGGGGCTTGGGAAGATAGGTCATGGGGCGGCCTTGCGCAGCGGGACGATCTTGAGGGCGGCGGCTTCCTCGGCGACGCGCCCGGCGATGAAGCGGGCGGTGATCGGCGAGCCGTCGTAGTGCAGCACCCGCAGCAGCTTCGCGGGGTTGATCTCCTCCTCGTTGATCAGCAGCGTGCGCAGCTGCGCATCGCGGTTCTGCTCGACGACGAAGACCTGGTCATGCTCGGCGACGAATTTGCGCACGTCGTCGTGGAAGGGGAAGCCGCGCACGCGCAGCCGGTCGAGCGCGATGCCCTGGCTCGCGAGCATCGCCGCCGCCTCGTCCATCGCCGCACTGCTCGAGCCGTAATAGATCGCGCCGAGCCGGGTGGGCGCCGTGGCATCGTGGCGAACGGGGGCGGGCACCAGGCTGCGGGCGGTGGCGAATTTGCGCAGCAGCCGCTCCATGTTGTCCTGGTAGGCCGCGCCCTCCTCGGTGTAGCGCGCATAGCGGTCGCGGCTGGTGCCGCGGGTGAAGAAGGCGCCGCGCGTGGGATGCGTGCCGGGGTAGGTGCGCCAGGGAATGCCATCGCCATCGGCATCGAGGTAGCGCCCGAAATCGACCCCTTCGGAGAGCTGCTCGGCGGTCATCACCTTGCCGCGGTCCATGCGCTTCGCATCATCCCAGGCGAGCGGCGCGCAGAGATGCTCGTTCATGCCGATATCGAGGTCGAGCATGACGAAGACCGGGGTCTGCAGCCGGTCGGCAAGGTCGAACGCGGCCGCGCCCATCGTGAAGCACTCATGCGGGTCTTCGGGGAAGAGCAGCACATGCTTGGTATCGCCGTGCGAGGCGTAGGCGGCACTGAGCACATCGCATTGCTGGGTGCGGGTGGGCATGCCCGTGGAGGGGCCGGCGCGCTGCACGTCGAAGATCACTGCCGGGATTTCGGCGAAATAGGCGAGCCCGATGAATTCCTGCATCAGCGAGATGCCGGGCCCGGAGGTGGCGGTGAAGGCGCGCGCCCCGTTCCAGCCGGCGCCGATCACCATGCCGATCGAGGCCAGCTCGTCCTCGGCCTGGACAATGGCGAAGCGTTTCTCCCCGCTCGTCGCATCGACGCGGAAGCGGTTGCAGTAGCGCGTGAAGCCCTCGGCGAGGGAGGTGGAGGGCGTGATCGGGTACCACGCGCACACGGTTGCGCCGCCATAGACGGCGCCGAGCCCGGCGGCGGCATTGCCTTCCAGGAAGATCCGCTCGCCGACGGCATCGGATCGCCGCACGCGCAGGCCGATCGGGCAGGTCAGCGATTTCAGCGCGTGCTCGCGCCCGAGGTTCAGCGCATGGATATTGGGCGCGATCAGCTTGTCCTTGCCCTTGAACTGCTCGGCGATCAGCGTCTCGACCACCTTGGGGTCGATATCGAGAAGCGCGGTCAGCGCGCCGACATAGAGGATGTTCTTGAACAGCTGGCGCTGGCGGCTGTCGCTGTATTCGGCGTTGCAGATCGCCGTCAGCGGCAGGCCGATGGTATGGACGTCGTCACGGAACTTGCTGGCCGGCAGCGGGCGGGTCGAGTCGTAGAACAGGTAGCCGCCCGGCACGATGGAGCGGATATCCTGGTCCCACGTCTGCGGGTTCATCGCCACCATCAGGTCGGTTCCGCCGCGCGCGCCGAGATGCCCCGCCTCGCTGATCCGCACCTCGTACCAGGTCGGCAGGCCCTGGATGTTGGAGGGGAAGATGTTGCGCGGTGCCGCCGGCACGCCCATGCGCAGGATGGCGCGGGCGAAGAGCTGGTTGGCGCTGGCCGAACCGGAGCCGTTGACGTTGGCGAACTTGACGACGAAATCGTTGACCGCTTCTAGCGCGCGCATGCCAGCGCCTCCATCGAGCCGACCTGCGCGCCGCCGACCTGGGCCATATCCAGCAGGAAGCGCTGCATGTCCCATGCCCCGGTGGGGCAGCGCTCGGCACACATGCCGCAATGCAGGCAGACATCCTCGTCCTTGGCCATGATCCGTCCCGTCTTGAGCCCATCGGCGATGTAGAGAGCCTGCCCGGCATGCGGCGCGGGCGCGTTCAGCCGCCCGCGCAGCTCCTCCTCCTCGCCATTATCGGTGAAGGTGATGCAATCGACCGGGCAGATATCGACGCAGGCATCGCATTCAATGCAGAGTTTCGGCGCGAACACCGTCTGGATATCGCAGTTCAGGCAGCGCTGCGCTTCCTTGACGGCGAGCTCGAGGTCGAAGCCGAGCTCGACCTCGGCCTTGATGTCCACCAGCGATTTCGCCTTCTCGCGGTGCGGCACCTTGTAGCGCAGGTCGATGGAGACGTCGTTGTCGTAGCTCCACTCGTGGATGCCCATCTTCTGCGACACCAGCGTCACGTCCGGCGGCGGCCGGTCGTGCACGTCCTGGCCGTGGCAGAAGCGGTCGATCGAGATCGCCGCCTGGTGGCCATGCGCCACCGCCCAGATGATGTTCTTCGGGCCGAACGCCGCATCGCCGCCGAAGAAGACGCGCGGGTTGCTCGATTGCAGCGTCACCTCATCGACGACCGGCAGGCCCCAGCGATTGAAGTTGATGCCCGCGGCCTCGTCGATCCAGGGGAAGGCATTCTCCTGGCCGACCGCGACCAGCACGTCGTCGCACTCCATGCGCACCGGCGCCTCGCCGGTCGGCACCAGGGAACGGCGGCCGCGCTCGTCATAGACCGCATGCACCTTCTCGAAGGTCATGCCGACCAGACGGCCATCCTCGTGCAGGAACTCTTTCGGCACCAGGAAATTGAGGATGGGAATGTCCTCGTGCAGCGCGTCGTCCTTCTCCCAGGGCGAGGCCTTCATCTCCTCGAAGCCGCTGCGCACCACCACGCGCACGTCCTCGCCGCCGAGGCGGCGGGCGGAGCGGCAGCAATCCATCGCCGTGTTGCCGCCACCCAGCACCAGCACGCGCCGGCCGATGCGGCTGACATGACCGAAGGAGACCGAGGAGAGCCAGTCGATGCCGATATGGATGTTGGCCGCCGCCTCGCGACGGCCGGGGATGTCGAGGTCGCGGCCGCGCGGCGCGCCGGAGCCGACGAAGACCGCGTCATAGCCCTCCGCCAGCAGCCCGCTCAGGCTGGCGACATAACTGCCGAAGCGCGCTTCCACGCCAAGGCCGAGCACGTAGCCGACCTCCTCG
>JAGXAV010000154.1 GCA_018971455.1 Rhodospirillales bacterium | reverse complement strand
ACCGGCCGCATGCACCGGTGCGACCAGCAGGTCCGGGCCGTAGAGGTACTGGTCTTCGATCTCGTAGGCGTGCGGGTCGTTTTCGTGATGGAAGAAAAGCGGCCGCTGCGCCGGCCACCCCTCGGCCGCCGCCTCGGCGGACAGGCGGCGCAGATAGGGGGTGAGATGGCACCAGATGCGCGTCATCCGCGCGAAATGCGCCAGCACAGCGCCGTCCTGATCGATCTGCAGGTTGTCGCCCGGCCGGTTGCCCTCATGCGTGCGCATCACGGGCGTGAAGGCCGCCATCTCCGCCCAGCGCATCAGCAATTCCGCCGAGCGCACATTGCCGAACAGGCTCGTATACCCGCCGATATCGCTGTGATGATAGGCGTTGCCGAGCAGGCCCGAGGAGAGTGCGGCGGGAATCACGCTGCGCAGCCCGTCATGGCGCGAGAAATCGACGCTCTGATCGCCCGCCCACAGGAGCGGGCAATGGCGCTGCACGCCGGTGAACCCGGCCCGCATGAAGAACAGCACCTCCCCCGTCAGCCCGGCCCGCGCGATGGCCTCGGCATTGACGCGCGCCCAGATGGTCGGCCAGGCATTGTGCATCAGGCGCGCATCTTCGCCGCTGGCCAGATGGGCGTCGATTGGCAGGTACTCGCCGAAATCCGCCATCCAGCCGGACAGGCCGAGCGCCATCATGTTGCGAAATAGCACCGTATCGGCGAACCACGCGCAGGCCGCGGCACTGGTGAAATCCACCACCCCGCAATCGAACTCGCCGAAATCCACCAGGAGAATGGCGCCCTCGGCATTGCGCGCCAGGTGCCCGGCCGCCGCCGCCTCGGGGAACAGCGTGCCGTCGGCGCACAGATAGGGATTGACGTAGCCCATGAAGCGAATGCCGCGCGCGCGCAAGGCGGCGATCCGCTCGGGCAGGGCGGGATAGCGCGCGCCGTTCCAGCGCCAGTCCCAGAACAGCCTGGTGCCGAAGGACGTCTCGCGCACGCCCGCCCAATCCTCGCACCACAGCGCCGACACCCGCGCGCCCGCGTCGAGATAGGCGTCCAGGCGCGTGAAGCTCGCAGCCCCGGACTTCAGCCCGATGATGGCGCCGTTGTAGAGCCATTCCGGCAGAGGCGGCTGGCGGCCGAACCGCAGCGAGAGGCGGCTCACCAGCGCCGGAAAATCGTCGGCGACATCGAAGGCGATCGACGAAGGGGCCGCCCAGGTCTCGATCTCATGATAATCGCCGGCACGGAAATCCAGCACGCTGTAGGCCGTGGTCGCGACATGCACGCCATAGCGGCGCGAGGAGAGGAAGCTCGGTTGCGGATAATTGGTGGTGTAGTAATCGCCCCCCGCATGGCCCATGGCATCGGCCTGGCGGGTGATCTCGCTCGTCTTGTCGCGTCCCACGCCGGGTTCGCTGGTCCAGATCGGGAAGTGCCGGCCGCGCAGATTGAAATAGGACATCTGCTCGCCGCCGCCCCAGATCTTCTCATCCGGCTCGGCTACGAGACGAAACCAGAACCGGTTGAACCGGGCATCGCCGCATTGCACCGAAAGGGTGGCGCCCCCCGCCGTCTCGGCAAGCGTCAGCGTCAGCAGCACGGGTCCATCATCCGTCGCACGCAGATGCAGGGACGCACCCTCGCGACGCGCGTGACGGAGGGCGACGCGCTCGTGCAGCGTGTCGGCAATGTCGAAATTGCCGCGGTACATGTTCATCCGCTCGGTCCCGCGGCCCAATGCGGCGAAGGGGGCATCCGGCGTATGGCGGATGACGACGCGGCCGGCGACGATGATCGTGAACCCGTCCTGCTCGGCGAGGATCATGGCGGTCAGTTCTGCGTCAAGCCGGCATCGACGATGAAATTGGCGCCCGTGCATCCGGCCGATTCGTCGGAGCCCAGAAAGAGCGCCATGCTCGCCACATGCTCCGGTTGAAGCCTGAACTTCAGCGCCTGCAACTCGAGAATCTGCTGATTGATCGCCGGCGTGGACCACAGGCGCAGCTGGCGCTCCGTCACGATCGCACCCGGGACGATGCAGTTGACGCGAATGCCGTTCGCCCCGAGCTCGCGCGCCAGCGTCCTCGTCATGCCGTTGATCGCCGCCTTGGAGGTCGTGTAGCCGACCATTCCCGGCCGCCCGCGCAGCCACGATACCGACCCCATCAGGATGATGCTGCCGCGACCCTGCGCGGCCATGGCGGGTGCCACGGCCTGGCTCGCGAAGAACTGGTGATCGAGATTGAGCGCCAATGCCTTCCGCCAGTAATCCGGCTCCACCACGGCCATGTCGTGCCGGTCATCGCGCGCGGCATTGTTCACCAGCACGTCGATCCCGCCGAAATCGCTCAGGAACTGCCCGATCACCGCCCGCAGCGCGGCGATATCGGTGACGTCGCAGGGCCGGAACATGGCCGGAATATCGCGCGCGAGCGCCGTGCCCGCGGCTTCGTCGATGTCGAGAAACGCGACCCGCGCGCCCTGGGCGGCGAAGGCGCGGACCATATCCGCACCGATTCCCGAGGCGCCGCCGGTGATCAGCACCCGGCTTCCGGCCAATGATCGGTAGGTGACCGGCGGGGTCATGTCACGCGGCCTCGCGGCGGAAGGTGATGCGCCCGCTGCTGGTCTCGCCGGGTGCGAGGACGACCATGCCATGTCCGGCGGCGTTCATGCGGTTCAGCCCGTCATTCATGTTGGTCACCGGCTCCACGGCGCAGAAATCCTTGCTCTCCGGCACGAAGATCACGACGTGGCGGAAGATCGCATCGGCGCGGATCGTCACGGCGTGGCCTTGCGTGAGACGGTCCCGGGCGGGATGGCTCAGCCGCGCCGTGCCGGGCCAGTCGGCGAAGCAGTTATCCACCACCACGTCATCGAGGGCCCGCCCGTCGGCAAAATCCCACGGCTCCGGCACGTCGCTGCGATGGGTCGGGATCATGTCCGCGCCATTGTGCCACACCGTCCGCGCCGCGAGTTGCAGCCGCGTTCCCGGATGGCGCGGGAAATAGGGATGCAGGCCGAAGCCGGCCGGCGCGGATGCATCGTGCTGGTTGGTGATGGCGAGATCGCAGATCAGGGCTTCGGCTTCCAAGGTGAAGCGTTGCTCGGCGCGGAAGGCGAAGGGCCAGAGCGGGCCCGGACGATGCTCCACCATCAGATGGGCGGTATTGCCGTGCGTGGATCCCTGCCACGCCAGCTGCCATGCGGCGCCATGGATGGCGAAACCGCCCAACAGGGCCGGAAGTTCATAGCTCTGCCCGGCAAAGGTGAAGCGCCGGCCGGCGACACGGTTGGAGAAGGGGAAGAGCGGGTAGCAGCCGAGATCGCGCGGGCCCTGTGGTGCCGCGGTCGCCAGCGGGCGGAGCAGGTCCACGCCGTCGTGGCGCCAATAGGCGATGCCCCCGCCCATCGCCGGCGCCAGGGCGAGGGAGGCCGGGTCGTTGCGCAGTGTCAGGAACGCGCTCATGCGGGGGTCAGCTCCAGCACCGTCTCGGCGGCGGCGTCGATCGCGGCCGGCGAGTAGAGCAGGGGGACATATTCGCCCGCCGCCCAGAGCGGCGCCAGATCGTCATAATGGCGCGACCGCGGATCGCCGGACTGGCCGGGCGCATTGATCGCGCGGCTGTTGTCCCAGTTCCCGACATCCACGACCATGCGGAACGAGGCACCGTAGGTGACGCGGAAATCCGGCAGCCGATAGGTCGCGGCCATCGCCGTCGAGCCGGATCCCCCCTTCGCCAGCCCGCCGACATCGCGCATCTCCGGCACGATCCGCGACAGCGGATGCGTGAAGTGGCCGTGGTGCAGATTTCCCCAGGCCCAGGCGGCGGGGTCGGTGCCGAGGCGCGCGCGGCACTCGCCGAAGGCGGCGGCGAGGGTGCGCGCCAGCAGCAGGTCGCGGTCCGCCAGCCGCGCATCCGGCGTCTCCAGGAGGGCGAGCAGCGTCTCCACGTCGCCCGGCACCATCAAGGGGCGGATCGCCTTGTCCGGGGCGATGCGGTCGAGCAGGGCGGGCTTGAGGTGGCGCGACCACCACATCTCGTGCAGCGCCGCCGCGGCCGAGTTGCGCCCGAGGTGGAAATCCCATCCGCGCAGCAGCGCGAGGGCGGCGGCGGCATCGCCATCGGCCGTCAGCCGCGCCAGCAACGGCGCGAGGCGCCGGGCCGGCACGGAGAGGTCATCGGTTTGCAAGCGCATAGAATCCGCCAGGCCGTGACGGTTCTGCCCGTCGAGCACCTCGTGAATGCGCGTGGTGCGCGAGCGCTCGGCCCATTCGAAGCCGAGCTTGACGCGATCATAGGCGAAGTCGCTCGGCAGGTTCATCTCGTTGGCCGTGGCGACGAAGCCGCGCGGCGGGTTCACCGATTTCGGCAACTCGTCGAAGCGATGAAATCCGGCCCACTCGTACCGTCCGTCACCCGGCACCGGCAGCAATCCATCCCAGTTCGGCCGCACCGGCGCGGCACCGGCGGCGAACCAGGCGATATTGCCCTTCACATCGGCATAGACCTGGTTGACCGAGGGCGTCGACCAGTTCCGCAACGTGGCCGCGAACGCCTCGGGCGACTCGACGCCAAGATAGGCGAGGCTGGTGAAATACGCCGAGGCCCCGGGCTCGAACCACACCGAACGCAGGGCAAAAGCCCTGTGCCCGGCGGCATCCTCGCGCAACACCGGGCCGTGGCGGGTGAATTTCAACACCACCTCCTGCGGCTCCGCCCCTTTCACGGCGATGTGCTCGCGCCGCACGGTCATGCGCTCCCAGCCCTCCTGATAGCGATAGAGCTCCGGATCGTCGGGATGGGTCTCGTAGAAATAGAGATCCTCCTGGTCCATCGGGAAGATCGTCAGGCTGAACGCCGCGGTCGCGTTGTGACCGATCGAGACGCCGGGCAAGGCCGGCTCGCCGGCGCCGATCACGTCGATGCCCGGTCCGGTCAGGTGAATGATGGAGCGCAGCGAGGGCAGCGCATGGGCGCGGTGCGGATCGCTGGCCAGGATCGGCCGCCCCGTCTCGCTGCGGCCGGCGGAGATCGCCCAGTTGTTCGATCCCTCCTCATAGACGTCGCCCTGGTCGCTCACGCCGGTCCAGCGCCAGGCATCGGCCAGCGTCGCCGCCAGCCGCTCGGGCGAAATATCGATCCGTGCCGTGGCGAGCTTGAAGTCGGTCAGCACATCGGCGGGGATCATGGCGGGATCGAGGCCCTCGGGCATCATCGGCGTCCAGGGCGGCTCGATGCTGCGGCGGGCAAGGTCGGTCTCCTGGTCGGCATGGGCGAGCACCTGGGCGCGCGCCACCTCGGAGAGCACGTTGCGCACCAGCGCATTGCTGCGGATGCGCACGATGTCGGCGGCCCCCCAGCGCCCGGGCCGGATGCCCATGGCGGCGAACTCCGGCGCCATCAGGTCGGGCCGGCTCTGCGCAAGCGAAATCCAGGCATTGATGCCGGCCGCGAACGCCTCGCAGATGCCGCGCGCATCGGCCACGCCATAGGCCGCCCACTCGGCCTGCATGTCGCCGCGGTAGAGCAGCAGCCGTGCGGCGCGGTCCTGCGCCAGGAAGCCCGGCCCGAAATCCGCCGCCATCTCGCCCAGGCCGCGCTTGCGCCAGAGATCGAGCTGGAACAGCCGGTCGCGCGCCACGGCGAAACCCTGCGCGAAGAACACGTCATGGCGCGTGGCCGCCCGGATATGGGGGATGCCCCATTTGTCGACGATGATCCTGGCCGCTTGCTCGAGCCCGGGGATGCGGTAGGCGATCGTCTCGGCGGGCATTCCTGCGTCTCCTGCACGTGCGGGAGACAGATTTCCATGTCGCGGCCGGCCACGCCAGGGGGCGGGGCGCAACCCTCGTCAGCGGATGCCGGCGCGCATGAAGCCCTGGACGAATTGCCGCTGGAACAGCAGGAAGGCGAGCAGCAGCGGCGCGCTGGTCATCAGCGTGCCGGCGGTGATGATCGACCAGTCGATGCCCTGGTCGGTG
>JAGXAV010000153.1 GCA_018971455.1 Rhodospirillales bacterium | reverse complement strand
CCCGCGACCAGCACATGCACCTCGCCCAGCGCACCGGCGGCGGCGACGGCGGAACGGGAGGGCTGCTTGATCAGCCCGCCCTCGAAATCCAGCAGAACCAGCGCCGTCATGATCAGATCACCTTCGCTTCGGTTTTCAGCTTGGCCACGAGCTCGGCGACCGAGGCCACCTTCACGCCGGCGCCACGCTTGGGTGGCTCGGCGACCTTGAGCACGGTCAGCCGCGGGGCGGGATCGACGCCGAGATCGGCCGGCGCCAGGGTGTCGATGGTTTTCTTGCGCGCCTTCATGATGTTGGGCAGCGAGGCGTAGCGCGGCTCGTTGAGGCGCAGATCGGTGGTGACGATGGCCGGCAGGGCGAGGGCGACGGTCTCCAGCCCGCCATCGACCTCGCGGGTGACGGTGGCGGTGTCGCCGTCGATCTCGACGCGGCTGGCGAAGGTGCCCTGCGGCCAGCCGAGGAGGGCGGCCAGCATCTGGCCGGTGGCGCTCATGTCGTCATCGATCGCCTGCTTGCCGAGGATGATCAGGCGCGGGGTCTCGCGGGCGGCCAGGGCGGCGAGCAGCTTGGCGACGGCCAGCGGCTGCAGCTCCACCTCGGTCTGCACCAGGATGCCGCGATCGGCCCCCATGGCGAGGGCGGTGCGGATGGTCTCGCTGCAGGCGGCGACGCCCATGGACACGGCGATGATCTCGGTGGCGACGCCCTTCTCCTTGAGGCGGACGGCCTCCTCGACGGCGATCTCGTCGAACGGGTTCATCGACATCTTGACGCCGGCGGTCTCCACGCCGGTGCCGTCGGCCTTCACGCGGACCTTCACGTTGTAGTCAACCACCCGCTTGACGGGGACGAGGATTTTCATGGTTCGACCGTGCCGCTTCCTGGATGAGGCGCCCGCCGTGACGCAAGCGGCGCATTTCGCACCTGCAATACGACGGGAGGCCGGCTGCGATCAAGCGGGGGGTGAGGCGGCGGGATTCCCGGGGGTCAGCGGCGGATCAGGCTGAGCAGGAGGATGAACAGCAGCAGGGTGACGCCCTGGAGGATGATCCGCCAGCGCATCAGCTGATTGGAGCGTGCCGGGTCGCCGTTGCGGCGGGCGAGGCCGAGCATGCCGGCGAACAGCACGCCGAGGGTGGCCATCATGGAGAGGCCGACGAGGATGGTGAGAAAGGTGATCATGGCGGTATTATGGGGGCTCGCGCGGATTTGCGCATCCCTGCCCGGCGCGGAAATCCGCCGTTGCCGGGATTGGGCGTGTTGACAGTGCGCCCCGCGGCGTGATCCGCCTGTGGGCATGAAACGCGCCCTGCTCGCCCTGGTCCTTCTGGTCGCCGCCGCCGCCGGCGCCTTCGCGCAGGGCGGGCCGGCGGCGCAGCAGGTGCTGGCGCCGAGCGCCGCCCAGGCCCGCCAGGCGCTGGAGGTGTTGCAGAACCCGGCGCGGCGGGCCGAACTGATCGCCGTGCTGGAGGCTTTGGCCCACCTGCCGGCCAAGCCGGAGCCGAAGACGGCCGCCGCTCCCGCTGCCTCGGCCCCGGCGGGGGCTGCCCAGCCCGGCGCCGCCCAGCCAGGTGCCGCCCAGCCAGGCGCCGTCCAGTCCGGTGCGCCGCCCGCCTTGCCGCTGGCGCCGGACAGCCTCGGCGCGCAGGTGCTGGTCGGCGTGTCGCACCGGCTTGCCACCCTCTCGGCCGACATCGTCAGCACCGTCCGCGCGGTGACCGATTTCCCGCTGATCTGGCGCTTCCTGGTCCGGCTGGTCAGCGAGACCTGGTCGCAGCAGCTGCTGATGGCGATCAGCTGGAAGCTGGTGCTGGTGATGGCGGGCGGGCTGGCGGCGCTGTGGGCGGCCCGCCGGCTGCTCGAGCGGCCGGCGGAGGCGCTGCGCGAGGGCGCGCTCGCGCAGCGGGCCGCCCAGGCCGAGGTGCGGCCCGAGGATGTCGGGCTGGCCGAGGCCGAGGCCGGGCAGACCGAGCGGCTGCGCCGGCGCACCGCGCCCCTGGCCATCCTGCGCCGGCTGCCGCGCGCGCTGCTGCGCCTGCTGCTCAACCTGCTGCCGGTGCTGGCGCTGCTGGCCGCCGGCTACGGCCTGCTCGCCGCCGGGCTGGGGGCGGAGCCGATCGCGCGCCTAGTCATCCTGGGCGTGCTGCAGGCCTACGCGCTGTGCCGGGTGGTCACCTCCATCACCCGCAGCCTGTTCGGGCCGGGCGAGCCGCGGCTGATCCCGATCCCGGAGCAGCGGGCGGAGTATCTGCTGCGCTGGGTGCGCCGCATCGCCGCGGTGGCGGTGTTCGGCACCATGCTGGCCGAGGTCGGGCTGCTGTTCGGCCTCTACCGCGTGGCGCATGACGCGCTGCTCAAGCTCGTCGCACTGGTGGTGGACCTGTTCCTGGTCACCATGGTCCTGCAGGGCCGGGCGGCGGTGGCGCGCGCCATTCGCGCCCGCGAGGGGGCGCAGGGCTGGCTGCCGCTGCTGCGCAACCGGCTTGCCGGGCTGTGGCATGTGGTGGCGATCTTCTACCTCGCCGCCCTGTGGGCGGTGTGGGCGCTGGATGTGCCGGACGGCTTCGCGCGCATGCTGCGCCTGTTCGTGGTGACGGCGATCATCGTCACCCTCGCGCGCCTGGCCGCGGTCAACCTGCTGGCGGCGATCGACCGGGCGAGCCATGTGGCGCCGACGCTGTCGGAGCGCTATCCGGGGCTGGAGGCGCGCATCGGCACCTACCACCCGCTGTCGCGCTTCCTGGCCAAGAGCATGGTCGGCGCCGTGGCCGGGGTGGCGCTGTTGCAGGCCTGGGGCTTCGACGCGCTGGGCTGGTTCGAGAGCGGCGCGCTGGGCGGGCAGCTGCTGTCGGCCCTGGTCACCATCGGCATCACGCTGCTGCTGGCGCTGGCGGTGTGGGAGATGGCCAACGCGGCCATGCAGCGCCAGATCGGGCGGCTGGAGGGCGAGGCGCACCTCGCCCGCGCGGCGCGGTTGCGCACCCTGCTGCCGATGGCGCGCACGGCGCTGCTGATCACCATCTTCCTGTTCGCCGGGCTGATGGTGCTGAGCCAGATCGGCATCAACATCGCGCCCCTGCTGGCCGGCGCCGGCGTGATCGGCATCGCCATCGGCTTCGGCTCGCAGAAGCTGGTGCAGGACATCATCACCGGGCTGTTCCTGCTGATGGAGAACGCCATGCAGGTGGGCGACGGGGTGACGCTGGCCGGGCTGAGCGGGGTGGTGGAGAATCTGTCCGTACGCACCATCCGGCTGCGCGCGCTGGACGGCTCGGTGCACATCATTCCGTTCAGCGCGGTCACCACGGTGACCAACGCGACGCGCGATTTCTCCTATGCCGTGCTGCGCATTCCGGTCGGTCTCGGCGAGCCGCCGGACAAGATCGTCGCGATGCTTCAGAAACTGGCCGCCGACATGCGCGAGGAGCCGGCCTGGCGCGCCATCATCCGCAGCGATTTCGACGTCTTCGGCGTGGACAAGTTCATGGTCGGCTACTGGGTGCTGCTCGGGCGCATCCGCACCGGGCCCGGGCAGGGCGACCCGGTGATGCGCGAGTTCAATCGCCGGCTGAAATACCTCTTCGACAAGGAGGCGATCGACAGCCCGCTGACCAGCCTCGCGGCCTTGCAGCGCGAGCCGCCGACCATCGTCACCCAACCTGCTTCAGGCAGCCTGACATGACCCAACCTCATCCCAATCCGGCCCCCCTGCTGGCGGCCGGCGGTTTCGCCTTCCTGCATGCCGAGCAGACGCGCGACTGGCTCGCCGCCCATGGCAGCCTCGCCGACTGGCCGGCCTTCGCGGCGAGCTGGCACGGCATGCGGCTCGACGAATACATGGCCGATGGCGGGCGCTACCGGCGCCGCCGCTATGCCGTTTTCAATGCCGCGCCGGGCGGCGCGATCCTCCGCGGGCCGCACGAGCCGCATTTCCAGACCACCGACTATAACCGCCTCAATGGCGGCGTGGAGCGCTGGTTCGAGCCGATGCCCGAGGCCGTGGCCGGGTCGGCGAGCCTGGGCACGATCCTGGCGGCCTGCCGCGCGCTGTTCGACGAGCTGGCCGGCGGCCCGGCCTGGCATATCGAGCTGCACCAGTTCCGCATCGAGGCGGGGCCCGGCCAGCTCGGCCAGCCGACGCCCGAGGGCATGCACCGCGACGGCGTGGATTACGTGCTGGTGCTGATGGTGGAGCGCCACAACATCCAGAGCGGCACCACCAGCATCCACGGGCTCGACCGCGCGAGGCTGGGCAGCTTCACGCTGACCGACCCGCTCGATGCCGCCCTGGTCGATGACCGGCGAGTCTATCACGGCGTCACCGCCATCGAGCCGCTGGACGCCGCCCAGCCGGCCTGGCGCGACGTGCTGGTGGCAACCTTCCGCAAGAGCTGATCCCCTGCCGCGGCAGGGGATCAGCGCCGGCGTTCAGGAGGAGATGTGCTCGAGCG
Organism: Rhodospirillales bacterium; assembly: GCA_018971455.1. Classification (GTDB taxonomy): domain Bacteria; phylum Pseudomonadota; class Alphaproteobacteria; order Acetobacterales; family Acetobacteraceae; genus REEB85. The sequence continues at coordinate 1,557 of JAGXAV010000153.1, read as the reverse complement.
CCAGCTGGTTGGTGCGCGGGCCCATCAGGCCGATGGTCAGCATGACGATGAGCATCGAGCCGGCGACGAAGGCGAACACGCCCGGCACCCCGGAATGGCCGAGGATGAAGGCGATGAAGAACGCCGTGAAGGCGGCCGAGATGCGGCTCCAGGAATAGACGAAGCCAACGGCCATGGCGCGGATGCGGGTGGGGAACAGTTCCGTCTGATAGGCGTGGTAGGCGAACGAGATGACGTTGCCGGCCAGCGTCAGGCAGACGCCCATGGCGATGAGCAGCCCCGGCGCGCGCGCCTGGCTGAAGATCAGGCCGCAGACGGCGGTCGCGAGCGCGCCGAAGACGATGATCGTCCGCCGCTCCATGCGGTCGGCGACGAGCATGCCGAGCAGCGGGCCGAGGGGCGCGGCGATCGCGATCAGCGTGGTGTAGAACAGGCTGTGCGGCAGCGAGACGCCCTGCTTGATCAGCAGCGTCGGCACCCAGTTGGCGAAGCCGTAATAGCCCACCGTCTGGAAGACGTTGAACAGGCTCATCATGATGGTGCGGCTCAGATAGGGCGGCTTCCAGAGCTCGATGAAGCCGCCGCGCGGTCCGGCGGGCTCGGCGGCCGCGGGCGGCGGCAGGGTCGCGCCATACTCGGCGGCGACGCGGGCTTCGAGATCGGCCGTCACCCGCTCGGCCTCGGCGGCGTGGCCGTGCAGCACCAGCCAGCGCGGGCTTTCCGGCAGGCGCAGGCGGATCCACCACACGAAGACCGAGCTCGACGAGCCGATCAGCACCAGCCAGCGCCAGCCATCGAGGCCGAAGGGTTTGGCCGGCACCAGCTGCCAGGCCAGCAGGGCGACGATCGGCACCGCCGCGAAGCCGACCGCCTGGCTGAAGGCGAAGGCGCGGCCGCGCAGGTGCTTGGGCACGATCTCGGCGATGTAGGTGTCGATGGTGACGAGCTCGACGCCGATGCCGATGCCGGCCAGGAAGCGGAACAGGTTGAGGCCGAAGGCATCGGTCTGGAACGCCATGAGGGCGGAGGCGGCGGCGTACCAGATCAGCGACCAGGTGAAGATGGCGCGGCGGCCGAAGCGGTCGGCGAGCTGGCCGCAGAGCAGGGTGCCGACGAACAGCCCGGCGAACAGGGCGGCGATGAAGCTCGCCACGCCCGTGGTGCCGAACAGGCCGGGGGTGGAGGTGGTCAGGATGCCGCCCTTGACCAGGCCGGGGGCGACGTAGCCGGTGAAGAACAATTCGTAGAGTTCGAAGAACATGCCGAGGCTGAGCAGGACGACGATCTGCCGGATCGAGCGGGTCGCCGGCAGGCGGTCGAGGCGGGCGACAATCGCCCCGACATCTTCGGTGGGCTGGTCTCGCATGGTGGCATCCTCCCTGGATTTTTATCGCGGCGTGGGTCAGGCCGGCGCGCAGAGCGTGCCGTCGGCAATGAGGGCGGCGATCTCGGCCTCCGACAGCCCGGCCTCGGCGGCGATCTCGTGGCCGTGCTGGCCGATGGCAGGCGGCTGGCGGCGCAGGCCGAGGCGCGCGCCGTCGATGGCGACCGGCAATC
>JAGXAV010000152.1 GCA_018971455.1 Rhodospirillales bacterium | reverse complement strand
GGCATCGCGCGCGCGGTCGGCGGCGAGGCCGGCACGCAGCCAATCCTCCACCTCCAGCGCCGGGCTCTGCGCCAGCCGCTCGGCAACCGGACAGATCAGGCGCATGCGCGCCGCCGGGAACGCCCCCGCAGCGCCACCCTCCAGGGCCCGGTTGAGCCGCGCCACCAGCGCCAGCCGCGCGGCCGCCGCGGCGACGGATTGCCGCGCCACGCTCTCCTCCACGCCGGCCAGCCAGGCGGCGTCCTGGCGGCCTCCGGCGAGCAGGCGCCGGCGTTCGGCCAGCGCCGCCTCGTAGCCGGCCACGGCGCGGGCATGGGACGGTTCCAGCGCATAGGTCAGCCGGTCGAGAAAGCGGCGCCGTCCGGACGCCCCCTCCTGGAACAGGCGGTCCATCTGCGGCGTCAGCCACACCGCGGCCACCCGTGCCGCGATCTCCGCCTGGCTGCGCGGGGCGGCGCCATCGAGGCGGAAAACCCGCCGTTCCGCGGTACCATCCGGCGGCGTTCCGGTGCCGATATCGACGGGGCCGCCCGGCGTCTCGAAGCGCCCGGCCACCGCCCAGGCCGCTGCGCCATGCCGGCGCAGCTCGCCGATGCGCGCGCCGCGCAGCCCGCGCCCGGGCACCAGCAGGGAAATCGCCTCGAGCAGATTGGTCTTGCCGCTGCCATTGGCGCCGGAGACGCCGACGATGCCGGCCGGCGGGTGCCAGCTCAGCATCGGGTACGAGCGGAACTCGCTGAGGGTCAGTCGGACAAGGCGCAGCGCCGCGGGCGCCGCCTCAGACACGCATCGGCATCAGCACGTAGAGCCCGCTCGGATCGGCGGCATCCTGCACCACGGTCGGCGCCGCGCCGTCGGAGAAGCGGAACTCCACCTGGTCGCCGATCTGGTCGGTGATGTCGTTGAGGTAGCGCGCCTGGAAGCCGATCTCGAGCGGCCCGGCCTCATAGGTCACCCGGTCGCCGTCGAGCTCCTCGCTGGCGGAACCCTGCTCGGCGCTGTTGGCCGACAGCACCAGCAGGTCGCGAGCCAGCGACAGCTTCACCGGGCGCGAGCGCTCCGAGGAGATCGCCGAGACGCGCGCCACCGCGTCGGCGAAATCCTTCTTGCCGACGCGCAGCACCTTGTCGTTGTCGCGCGGAATGACGCGCTCATATTCGGGGAAGGTGCCGTCGATCAGCTTGCTGGTCAGCAGAATGGTGCCGACGCGGAACTGGATGCGGGTATCGGACAGCGCGATCTCGATGTCGCCGCTGACATCGTCCAGCAGCTTGCGCAGCTCGCCGATCGTCTTGCGCGGAATGATCACCCCCGGCATGGACGCCGCTCCCGCCGGCGCCGGCTCGACCTCGACGCGCGCCAGCCGGTGCCCGTCCGTGGCGACCGCGCGCAACACCTTGGCCCCGTCGCTCTCGGCGACATGGACGTAGATGCCGTTGAGGTAGTAGCGCGTCTCCTCGGTGCTGATGGCAAAGCGCGTGCGATCGATCAGCCCGCGCAGATGCTGCGCGGAAAGGCTGAATTTGGTCGGCAGCGTGCCGGCCGTCATCGAGGGGAAATCCTCGGTCGGCAGCACCACCAGGCTGGTCGCATAGCGGCCCGAACGCAACGCCAGCTGGGCATCCCCGCCCGGATGATCGAGTTCGACCTCCGCACCCTCGGGCAGCTTGCGCACGATCTCGAACAGCGTCGCCGCCGGCGCGGTGCAGGCGCCGTTGCGGCTGCTGGTGGCAGCGAGTTCCTCGACCACGGCGATTTCCATGTCGGTCGCCGTCAGCGTCAGCTTGCCGTCGCGCACGGCGATCATGACGTTGGCCAGGATGGGGATGGTGTTGCGCTTCTCCACCACGCTCTGGACATGCGCCAGAGCCCTCAGCAGCGTCGCGCGGTCGGCCTTGAACTTCATTTCGTCATCCTCTGGGCGTCATCCTGGGGATCGGCGCTCATGCGAGCCGGCCGGCCGGCCCACCCCGCGAATCGAGCGGGACAGTGTAGCAACCCGCGTTGCACGCGGAAAGCGGCGCAGGCCGCGCCGCCGGCCTCAGGACTCCAGCATCCGCCGCAGCAGTTCGACATCCTCGGCGAAGGCGGCGTCGCGGGCGATCAGCTCGCCCACCCGGCTGACGGCGTGCATCACGGTGGTGTGGTCGCGATTGCCGAATTTGCGGCCGATCTCCGGCAGCGAGCGGCTGGTCAGCTGCTTGGCCAGATACATCGCCACCTGGCGGGGCCGCGCCACCGCGCGCGCGCGCCGCGCCGAGGCCATGTCGGTCAAGCGCAGATTCCAGTGCTCGGCGACGCGGCGCTGGATTTCCTCGATGGTGACGCGCCGGTCATGCGCCTTGAGGATGTCGTGCAGCACTTCCTGGGTGGTGTCGAGCGTGATGGCGCGGCCGAACAGGTTGGCGTGCGCGATGAGCCGGTTCAGCGCCCCCTCCAGCTCACGCACGTTCGAGGTGATCTTGTGCGCCAGGAACTCCGCCACCTTCGCCGGCACCTGCACGCCGGTGCGCACCGCCTTGGCCTCCAGAATCGATAGCCGCAGCTCGAAGGTCGTGGCATGCAGATCGGCCACCATGCCGCAGCCAAGGCGCGTGCGCACCCGCTCCTCCAGCCCGGAAAGATCGGAGGGCGATTTGTCGGCCGACACCACGATCTGTTTGCCGGAATCGACCAGCGCATTGAAGGTATGGAAGAATTCCTCCTGCGTCGCATCCTTGCCGATGAGGAATTGCAGGTCATCCACCATCAGCACATCGACGCGGCGAACCTGCTCCTTGAAAGCCATGGTGGATTTGCGGCTCAGCGCGGTGACGAAACGGTGCATGAACGTCTCGGCCGACATGTAGGCCACGCTCACCGGGCCACCCGGCCGCGCCGGCGCGCTGAGCTCCCAGGCGATGGCATGCATCAGGTGGGTCTTGCCGAGCCCGACGCCGCCATAGAGAAACAGCGGGTTGAAGCCCTGGCTGGCCGGCGCGCTGGCGACCCGCCTGGCGCAGGCATAGGCGAACTCGTTGGGCTTGCCGACCACGAAACTGTCGAAGTTGAAGCGCGGATCGAGCAGCAGCGGCTCGGCGCCATCCTCGCGCGCGCCGCTGGTCCGCGCGCTCGCCGGCGCCAGCGGCTCGGCCAGCCCCTCGCCCACGCTCGCGCCGCCGCCAGTTCCATGGCCCGCGCTTGGAGGCCCCGCGCCTGGGAGGCCCGCATTCACATGCGCCGCACGCGCATGTCCCGGCGCGGCTTCATCCGCCGCCGGCGCCCGCGCCGCGCCGGAGCGGGGCCCGCCGACGCGGATCGCCACGCGGCGCACGACGCTGTTCTCCGCCTGCCACAGCGCGCTCAGCCGATCGCCATAGTGGTTGCGCACCCAGTCGCGCAGGAAGCGGCTCGGCAGCAGCACGGTGAGCTCGTCGCCGTCGAGCCCGGCCAGGGTCATCTGGCGCAGCCAGTTGCGGTATTCGACCTCGCCGACATCGCCCTGCAGCCGCCCGCGCACCCGCGCCCACTGCGCCGCAAGCTGGCCCGCCATCGCCGCGAGGTCGGCCGGGGCATCCGCACGTTTGCAGAGCGCGCCATCCCGCCCATTGCTGGACAGCGCGACCTCCCCATTGCCGTCGATGTCGTTGGATTGCACCCGCTACCCCCGCCCACGCCCGCCTCGCGCGGCACGTATCCAGGCCGCGCCCGCGCGCCAGCCCGCACACATCACCCCACCCGAAGGACCATGCGGCAAGTGGCCGCCCAGCACCCATCGCTCGAGAAATGATTAAGCGTATTTCATCGTGGAGGCAATCGAAAAACCTGCCTATCAATAAAACATGACGGGCGGAAAGTAATTCGCGGCCATTTCGATAGTATTACTCAAGACAGATATGTGACCACAAAAGAAGCGGCCCGTATGTGTCTGACAAATCACCCCCGCGGCTCGGCCGCGGGGGGGTCACGCCACCGCGCCTACTTCGCGGCGAGCGCCTTCACCCGCGCCGAAAGCCGGGACAGCTTGCGCGCCACGGTGTTCAGATGCGCCACGCCCTTGATGACAGCGCGCTGCATCTCCGGCTGCGCCACGCGCAGCGCTTCGGCCGCCGCCGCCTTGTCCCCGCCGGCGATCGCCGCCTCGACCTTCTTGACGAAGCTGCGCATGCGCGACTTGCGCGCCTGGTTGCGCTCGGTGCGGCGGGCGGTCTGGCGGATGCGCTTGCGCGCCGAGGCGGTGTTGGCCATGGTCACTCTTCACAAACAGGAATGGACACCGACGCACGTCGCGCCGGCATGACAAGATCGCGGGTTCTAGGCAGCCACCACCCCCGAGTCAAGAAACCTCCGCGAGGAAGCCCCCTTCCGCCACGGGCGGGGCCCGCCTCACCCGCGCTGGAAGCTCGCCTTGCGCTTCTCCGCGAAGGCCGCCATGCCCTCTCGCTGGTCGGCGGTGCCGAACAGCGAGAGAAAAAGCTGCCGCTCGGCGCGCACGCCCTCGGCCAGCGTGGTCTCGAAAGCGCGGTTGACCGCCACCTTGGCCATCCGGGTGGCGACCGGCGACAGCTCGGCGATGCGTCCCGCGACCTTCAGCGCCTCGCCCACCAGCTCGGCGGCCGGCACCACGCGGCTGACCAGATTGGCCCGCTCCGCCTCGGCGGCATCCATCATCCGCCCGGTCAGCACCATGTCCATCGCCTTGGACTTGCCCACCGCCCGGGTCAGCCGCTGCGTGCCGCCGGCGCCGGGGATGACGCCGAGATTGATCTCCGGCTGGCCGAATTTCGCCGTGTCCGCGGCCAGGATCAGGTCGCACATCATGGCGAGCTCGCAGCCGCCGCCGAGCGCGAAGCCGGCCACCGCGGCGATCACCGGCGTCTTCAGCCGGCTGACGGTTTCCCAGCGCGCGCCGATGAAATCCTCCATGATCGCGGCCGGATGGGTGCGGGTGCGCATTTCCTTGATGTCGGCGCCGGCGGCGAAGGCCTTCTCGTTGCCGGTGATGACGATCGCGCCGATCGCCGGATCGGCGTCGAACGCCAGCGCCGCCTCCCCGAGCTCGCCCATCAGCTGGTCGCACAGCGCGTTCATCGCCGCCGGACGGTTGAGGCGGATCAGCCCGACCGCGCCATGGGTTTCGACCAGGATCATCTCGAACGTCGCGGCCATCGCGCGGTCTCCCTAGCTGCTGCTGCGCCGGCTTGTAGGCGGAAACGGCGCGCGCTGGAAGCTTACCCGCCGGGCGGTTCGGCCCCGGCGGTCCGGCGCAGCAGGATCGGGCCGAACGGCTGGTCCTGGCGCAGCCGCAGCGCGCCGTCGCGCGCCAGTTCCAGCCCGGCCAGCAGCGTGCTTGCCAGCGCGGCGCGGCGTTCCACCGGCGTGATCAGCGTCTCCGGCAGGAAGCGCTCCAGGCTTGCCCAGTCGGGCAGGCTGCCGAGCAGCATCGCCAGCCGGCCGAGCGCGTCCTTCACCGACCAGACGGTGAGCGGGCGCGGCCGGTAGCGCCGGGTCGCGGCGCCGCGGCGGATCGCCGCCAGATAGGCGCGCAGCAGCCCGGGCACATCGAGCGCGAGGCCGGAGCGGTCGATCTCGGTCTGGTCTTCCGGCGCGCCGCGCGGAAACACGTCCTGGCCGAGCTGCGGGCGCGCGCCCAGCCACAGCGCCCCGGCGCGGATCGCCAGCAGATCGGCCAGCCGGTCGGCGAGCTGCCCGGCGGCTTCTTCGGCCTCCGCCGTCTCGGCGGGCAGCAGCAGGCGGGATTTGAGCCAGGTGAGCCAGGCCGCCATCACCAGCCAGTCGGCCGCGAGTTCCAGGCGCACCCGGCGCGCCCCCTCGATCACCGCCAGATACTGATCGACCAGCGCCAGGATGGAGATCCGCGCGAGATCGACTTTCTGCGCCCGCGCCAGATCGAGCAGCAGGTCGAGCGGGCCCTCGAACCCATCCAGCCGCAGCAGCAGCGAGTCGGCCGGCGCCGCGCCCAGGGCGGTGGCCAAGGGGGGGGCCAGGGAGGCATCGGCGGGGAGATCAGAGGAA
>JAGXAV010000151.1 GCA_018971455.1 Rhodospirillales bacterium | reverse complement strand
CATTGGCGCATCACTCGACCGCTATAGCTCAGCCGAATGCGCAAACTACATTCGACATTGCGGATACGGACACCCTGCATGAAAACGCTCTAGAGGGGGAGGCTGCGGATGAACTCCTCCGGGTCCTCGATGTTGCGGATATGGGTGGTCAGCAGCAAGCCGTCGGAATGGTCTCCGTCCTTGTGGTTGCTGGCGGCCCTGCTCACGCGCAGCACGCCGTTCGCGGCGAGTTGGAATTCGTAGCGGCCGCGCATGTATTTTGCGCGAGACTCCGCGGATAGTTCGGGAAAATTGAAGTTGATCGGCTGACCGAGAAGGGCTTGGGCGTCGGCCGGGGCGTTGGAGGCAGGGGGATCCGCGGGGCCGTCATCGTTGGGCAGCTCGGCCGCGGGCCATTCTTCGCCGGCGGATGGGGGCGGGATTTCGGCCGTTTCGGTGAGAATTTGTGGAATGGAATTGCTGCCGGCCGGCGGCAAATCGAGCCCCGGCGGCAGATTCAGAAGCAGCTGGTCGGCCGTATAGTCGCGCAATTCGTTGCGCAGCCACAGCCAGTCCCGCGGTTGGAGAAATTCTTCGCGCTTGAAGGCGGCGGGCATGTGCGCGACATCGAACGAGTAGCGTAACTCCACCTGCCAGGCCAGCCGCTCCTCGTGAAGGTGTTTCACCAGAGCGGGCAGCTCACGCAGATTGGATTGGTAGGCCATGGTGATATAGCGCAGCCGCGGTGGGTTGCTGCCGGCCTGCAAGGCGGGAATCAGCTTGTCCCAGTTTTCCATGAAAATACGGTGGCGGGCACCCTTGCGCATGCGTTCGTACAAGGCGGGCTCAAGGGATTCAATTGAGATGTTGATATGCGACATCCCGCTTTCGGCGAGCCAGGCGAAATAGGCCGGCGGCATGCGTTTGGCGAGATTGGTGGTGTAGAAGAGCTTCCGGCGGAGATCGGCGGGAACCTGATCGATATACTCCGTCAGCTTCGGATGCAGCGTCGGTTCGTGGAGGCAGGAGAACCAGAAATTTCCGTTGGTCGTGTACGGGACAAACCGCAACGCCGCCGCGAGGGTTTCCTGGTTCATGAAATTCGTGGTGCGGGTATTCGCATAGTCATAGAGGCAAAACGGGCAACGCAGATTGCAATTGTCGACGATGTCCATCGCGACAAAATTGATCGGGTTGTATTCGCGTGTGAGGTACGGAGACAGCTCGAGGACGTGCCCGTCTCTGACGCAGCGTATTTCCATCTGGTCCAACTCGGCATCCGTGAGCGCACGAGGGAAGCGGATGTAATAGGCGTGCAGCCCGTCTCCGATGCCCATATCCGCCAGGCCCCAGCGGAACTGGTCGGCGCAGGTGCGGTCCAGCACCTCATTGGTGCCGGCCAGTACGGCCTCGATCTCAACGCGTTCGTCGGCATCGGCGAGATTCCAGACCCAGCCGTTCACGTGCTGGGCGCTGCGCTCATCGGCATATCCCTGAAATCGGCAGGGCGCGTAGGACCGACGCGTGATCGCGTGGGGGGGCGCGATCACATCCACCGAGTCGGGCGCGGCCGGCACGGGCTCGGCCCTCCGCCGCTGGCGCAGTGGCTGCAACAGGTCATTCAGCTTGAACATCGCGACACTCCAACACACGCTCGCCACGTGCCGTGGTTGTTGTGCGGTCAGCGCCGCTCAATTTCAAGTGGCAACCGAGGTGGCCACGGGGCGCTCCCGGCCCGCCGGGCGCGCCGCGATCCCGTCACGGGAGCAGTGGCCGGTCGTGCCCGTGATGGCCGGGAATTGCCGTCAGAGTCGTGACAGGGTGACGACGGCGACGCCGCGGTTCAGCATTCCGAGGGCTTCGGCGGCGCCGCGGGAGAGGTCGATGATGCGGCGGCGGGTGCCTGGGCGGTCGTTGATGGTGACGATGACCGAGCGGCCGCTGCCGGCGACCGTCACCTTGACCTTCGAGCCGAGCGGCAGGGTGGCGTGGGCCGCGGTGAGGGCGTTCTGGTTGTAGCGGGTGCCGCTGGCCGTGCGGTGGCCCTGCCAGCGCGGACCGCCGTACCAGGACGCGACGCCCGTCTCCCGCCAGACCGATGTGTCATGCAGGTTGGCGGCACGGCCGGAACTGCTGGTGGATTGCGAGTCGCTCCAGATCGGCGCCTGGCTGTCGAAATGGTGGGTGACCACGGCGACATGGTGCTGGACCGGATGGTGCTGAACGACATGGCGCACGGCCGCGTGGTGGGTGATGGCCCGGTGGCCCGCCGACACGGCGTGATGGCTGACCGCGTGATGAACCGTGGCGCGGTGCGCCGGGAGGCGGCGGTGGACGGAGGTCTTGCGGATTGGCGCCTGGTGGCTCGGGTGAGCGGTGACCGGTTCGGCCGCGAAAGCGGGGCAGGCCAGCATGACTGACATCACAACCCCGGGGAATGCCCTTATGGCACCTGCAATCATTAGATACTCCATCAGACAGGCCCGACAGGCAGCGGGGAAGCATTGACCAGCCCCGCGTTCGGTGCGTCGAGCTCAGATAAGGGAGGGATGCGCCAAAAATCCCGGTGCTCCCCAACAGTCACAATCAAACGCCGTCATAAGCACGGGATCTTTGATTAACATCAAGCGCTCCCGCCGCGCGCGGCGCGTTTGATGCGGGGCGAATGTGGCATAACTATGGAGAGACAGGAGAAGTGGGGTTCGGTTTTGTTCGCAATGGTTTGATTCTAAAGCCGATGACAAACCGCGAAGTTTTTTTCGAGGAAATTTTTCTGGAAAAAGAAAATAATCCTTGCCCACCTGCCCCAGAAATCCATAGAAACTGCGTCATGATCGGCGGCGTGTGCGGGAAACCCACACGCCGCCTTGCGTTTGGGAGGTGGCTTGCTCGCTCTTGACGCGTGGGCGGGCTTGGCGCTCGAGCGGTGGGGAAGGCGGCCGGCGGCGCATCATCTGGCGCTGCTGGGGGCGCTGGAGGCGCTCGCCGAGGGGAAGGCCGACCGGCTGATGGTGCTGATGCCGCCGGGGAGCGCGAAATCGACCTATGCGTCGGTGGTGTTTCCGACCTGGTGGCTGCACCGCCATCCGCGCAGTTCGGTGATCGCCGCCAGCCATACGGCGGCGCTGGCGACGCATTTCGGCCGGCAGGTGCGCAACCTGATCGGCGAGAATGGCGCGGCGCTGGGGTATCGCCTGGCCGGAGATAACCGGGCGGCGGCGCGGTTTCGCACCAGCCTGGATGGTGAGTATTTCGCCACCGGCCTTGATGGGCCGATAACCGGGCGGCGGGCCGACCTGGTGCTGATCGACGATCCGATCAAGAGCCACGCCGAGGCGGAGAGCGCGGGGCATCGCGACCTGGTCTGGAACTGGTATCGCTCCGAATTGGTGAGCCGGCTGAAGCCGGGCGGGCGCATCGCGCTGATCATGACGCGGTGGCATGAGGATGATCTGAGCGGGCGACTGCTTGAGCAGGGCGATGGGTGGCACGTTCTCCGCTTCCCCGCCTTGGCCGAAGCGGGCGATCCGCTCGGCCGAGCGGAGGGGGAAGCGCTGTGGCCGGATTGGGAGAATGAGGCGGCGCTCGCGCGTAAGCGGGAGATCGTTGGGACGCGCGTGTGGGAGGCGCTTTATCAGCAGCGGCCGCGCACGGGCGACGGGGCATTTTTCTACGTTGCACGCGTTGAAATCATCGACAGCCTGCCGGAAGGGTTGCCGATGGTACGGGCCTGGGACCTGGCCGCGACGGCGGCCGATGCCGGGCGCGACCCGGACTGGACGGTTGGCGTAAAACTGGCGCGCCATGAGACCGGGCGGTTCATCGTGGTGGACGTGGCGCGCATGCGGGGCGGCCCGCATGAGGTGCAGCAACTCATCCAGCGCACGGCCGAGCGCGACGGGCCGGGGGTGCCAATCGGGCTGCCGCAGGACCCGGGGCAGGCGGGCAAGACGCAGGTTGCGTGGCTGACCGGCATGTTGGACGGCTATGCGGTGCAGGCCTCGCCGGAGAGCGGGGCGAAACTGGTGCGCGCGATGCCGGTGGCGGCCCTCGTTGAAGGGGGCAATCTGGCGTTATTGCGCGGGGGCTGGAACCGGGCCCTGCTGGACGAAATGGCCGCATTTCCTGCCGGGCGCAAGGACGACCAGGTTGACGCGCTTGCGCGTGGTTTCTCAATGCTTCACGCCGTGCGCCCGGGTGGGCGGCGGCTGCATGTTCCTCTCATCGGTCGGTGATCATCATGTTCGGAACGATCTGCGGCCTGCTGCCGGGGGATGCCGATTACTCGCCGCGCACCCGCCGACTCGATATTCTGCGCCGCGTGCTGGAAGGCACGCTGTATGATGTGCTGCCTTATGAGTTCCATGAAGAGCGGGGAGCGTGCGGCGAGTATATTCCGCTCCGCCAGCGTCGCCCGAGCGTGCGCTACCCGCTGGCACGAATCGTGGTGGACGATTCCATTTCGCTGGTTTTCAGCGACGGGCATTTTCCGACGATTGACTGCGCCGACCGCCGCGTGCGGGCCGCCCTGGCGGATATCGGGCAAGAATCGGCGCTCAATCAAGTGATGATGGATGCGGCCTTGCGTGGTGCCGTGGGATCGGTCGCTATTCTTTTCCGGGTTTTGCGCGGGCGGGTTTTCATGCGTGTCATGGACACGCTTTATCTGACGCCGCAATGGGATCCGGAAGCGCCGGACACGCTGTGCTGCGTCACTGAACGTTACAAAGTGTCTGGCAGTGTGCTGCTTTCGCAAGGCTACACGGTCGCTGATCCCGCGTTGACGTACTGGTTCATGCGGCGCTGGGACTCGGAGAGCGAGACCTGGTTCGCGCCCTGGCCGGTCGGACGCCCCGGCGACGGGGAGATTGATGAGGGGCGAAGTGTTCGCCACGGACTTGGCTTCGTGCCGATTGTCTGGATACGCAATCTGCCCGGAGGTGACGATATCGATGGTGCGTGCACATTTCGTGCTGCCATCGAGACCAACATCGAGATCGACTATCAATTGAGCCAGGCCGGGAGAGGGCTGAAGTACAGCTCCGATCCGACATTGCTGATTCGGGAGCCCCTTGGTCAGGACAGCGAGATCGTACGCGGCGGTGGAAATGCGCTGGTGGTGAGCGAGAAGGGAGATGCCAAGCTTCTGGAGATTGGTGGCACCGCGTCGGCCGCGGTGATCGAATATGTTCGCACGTTGCGCGAGTTTGCGCTGGAGGGTGTGCACGGAAATCGCGCGAGTGCGGACCGGCTGACGACCGCCCAGTCTGGCCGTGCGCTGGAGATGATGAACCAGGGCCTGATCTGGCTGGCAGATAATTTGCGTGTCAGCTATGGGACGGGGTTGCTGCAACTGGCACGGATGATCATCCGGGCAAGCAACAGGTTTGACCTCTCCACACATGGAGAAACCATCGCGCCGATGGACCCAGGGCTGCGGTTGGGGTTGCAGTGGCCGCACTGGTATGCCGCGAATGCGGAGGACCGCGAGCGCGATGCGCGGACCCTGGCGACTTTGGCACGCTCCAGGCATGTCTCGAGGCAAACGGCGGTCAAGGCGATCGCCGACCTCTACAGCATAGATGATGTGAGTGCCGAGCTGGATCGGATCGAGGGCGAGGAGACTGCATGAGCGACGAGAATGCAACAAAGCAAGCTATCGAAGAGCGTGCTGCGGCGCTCGAGCGGCGATTATCCGATATGGAAGCCTTGGCCAATGCGCGGGTTATCTACGCCGAAATGAAGAGCGAGGCGGTTCGGGCAGGGATGGTCGATCTTGATGGCTTGAAGCTCATCGACATGTCGCGGGTGTCACTCGACTCCGAAGGCAATGTGACTGGCGCCAGTGAGATCATGCGGGAGGTGCGTCGGGCCAAGCCGTGGCTTTTCCGGTCCGCCAACTCTTCGAGCTCAGCATTGCCTCCACCGAGTGAGGAGGCGCGTCAGAAGAAAGCGACCGAAATGAGCCTGGATGAGTGGCAGGCCGCGCGGGCGGATCTTCTCAAGCGGCGGTAAGTGCCGGGTGGCGTGCCGAACCATGCTGACCTG
>JAGXAV010000150.1 GCA_018971455.1 Rhodospirillales bacterium | reverse complement strand
GAACAGATCCACGTTCATCTTGTTATGGAATTCTGAAATCGGCGCGCTTGTCACGGATCCATCGGCCAGCGTCGAGCCGCCGACATTGTTGTAGAGAATGTCCAGCCCGCCATACATCGCCACCGCGCGTGCCACCGCGTGCTCGACCTGGTCCGGTTGAGAGACGTCGGTCTGCACGAAAACCACCTCGCCACCCGCTTCCCGGGCCACGGCCTCGCCGCTCGCCGGATCGCGCTCGGCGAGCACGATTTTCGCGCCCTCACGGGCGAAGAGGTCCACGCAGGCCCGGCCAACGCCGGCGCCGCCGCCGGTAATCAAGGCAATTTTTCCCGCCAACCTCATCGAACGCCTCCCGCAGCGCCGCGCGCGACGGCGACTTCTGCCCCGCCACGTCTCGACACATTGCCGGCGCGGTGCGGCCATCGCGCGACCAGACCGCGGCCGAAGTGGCGATCGGGCTTGACGTAAAGCTAATGATCGAATATCCGTGCGTCAATACGTATATCCGCACGTTACCGATATGCCGCAAGGCAGACGCCGGTAGGGTGCCGGGTAAACGACAACGCCGGGAGAAGCCGCCATGAATCTGCGTCGGACGATCATCCTGGGAGGCTTGGGCCTCGCCTCCCTCGCCATGGCAGCTGGCGGAGCGCACGCCGAAACGCTCAAGGTTGGCGTGATCGCTCCGCTCACCGGCGGCGGCGCGCCGTGGGGGGTCGCGGCGAAGGAAGCCGCCACGATCCTGGCCCGCGACATCAACGCCAAAGGTGGCCTCGATGTCGGCGGCAAGAAATATCAGATCCGGATCATCGCCTATGACGACCAGTACAAGGCGGCGACCGCGGTTGCGGCATACAACCGCCTGGTGAACGAGGACGGCGTCAAATACATGTTGCTGCACACCACGCCCGATGCGCTGGCGCTGAAGCAGAATGTCGAGAACGACAAGGTGATGGCCATCACCTCATCGGCATCCTCGCAGGCGATCGATGCGAAGACGACCCGGATGTACCGCACCAACAGCCCGCCGGAAAACTACATGCCGCCGCTGGTGGCGTGGTTCGCCGACCACATCAAGCAGCGCCGCCTGGCGCTTGTGAACCCGAACGACGAGCTCGGCTGGGGTTTCTCCAAGCTGCAGGAATCGCTGTTCAAGCAGCATGGCTTCGCCATCGTCGACAACGAGCTCTATGAGCGTAGCCAACAGAACTTCCAGCCGCTATTCACAAAGGTGCTCGCGCAGAAGCCCGACGTGATCGACCTCGGCAGCGTGCCGCCGGCCACAACTGGGTTGATGGTCCGCCAGCTCCGCGAACTCGGCTACAAGGGCCTGGTGATCAAGACCTCGGGGCCGAGCCCTAAGGAAATCCTCGAGGCGGCGGGGAAGGCGGCCGCCGAGGGCATGATCATGCAGCTCTTCACCGACCCCAGCAATCCTGGCTACGAGCGAATTGCGGCGGCGTACCGCAAGGATGTCGGCCAGGAGCCGAACGAGATGCTGCTCGTCGTCTATGACGGATTCAGGGTGTTCTTCCGCGCCATCGCTGCATCCGGCACTGTCAACGACACCGCGAAGGTCGCCGCGGCATTTCCCAAGGTGTTGCCGATGAAAGGCACGTTGGGTGACGAGCTTTCGCTGGGCGGCCGTTTCGATCACACGATCATGACGACGACGTATATCGGCGTCTTCCATGACGGCAAGGTCGATATCCTCGGCAAGGCCAAGTAGAGGCACAGCCGCAGCGCCGGGAAGACCAGCCAATGCGAATGACCGCCGCGGTGATGCACGCCCAGGGCCTCCCCGCGCCCTATGTGGAGAGCCGCCCATTCCATATCGAGGAGGTCGATCTCGACGGTCCGGGTGAGGGTGAGGTGCTGGTCGAGGTCCGAGCCGCGGGCCTGTGCCATTCCGATCTATCGCAGGTCGCCGGACTCAGCCGCCGCACGCTGCCGGTGATCGGCGGCCACGAGGGTGCCGGGATCGTGCGTGAGCTCGGCGCTGGCGTGGACTGGCTGCGCGTGGGCGATCACGTGGTGATCACCGTGGCCACGGGGTGCGGCCATTGCCGGCTCTGCGCCGACAATCGCGGCCTGTTGTGCGAGAGCGTCGCTTCGGCGCGTGGGCAGGGGTTGCTCACCAACGGCAGGCGCCATCTCAGCCGTGGAACAGCACCCTACTACCATTACGCCGGCATCTCGTCCTTCGCGCAATATGCCGTCGTCGTGCCCTCATCGCTGGTGCGCATCGATCCGGCGGTGCCGCTGAACGTCGCTTCCCTGTTTGGCTGCGCGGTGGTGACGGGGGCTGGGTGCGTCTTCAACGCGGCCAAGGTGCGGCCCGGACAATCCGTTGCAGTGCTAGGGCTTGGCGGGGTCGGCCTCAACGCCGTGATGGCGGCGCGCGCGAGCGGCGCATCAGAGATCATCGGTATCGACATCAATTCTGAGCGCTTCAATCTGGCGCGCGAGCTCGGCTGCACGGCGACCCTGAAAGCGAAGGATCCCGACCTTGTGGCGCAGGCCCGCGAGCGCAGCGGCGGTGGCGTCGATTTCGCGTTCGAGATCTCGGGCAGCCCGGCGGCGATGGCGACAGCGACTGCGATCACCCGCAAGGGCGGCGAGGTGGTCTGCGTGGGGCTAGGCTCGGTCGGCCAGCTCTACCAGTATTCGCACGCCAGCCTGGTGCTCGAGGAAAAAGTGTTTCGTGGCACGTTCATGGGCAGCTGCGTGCCCGAGCGTGACATTCCCCGCTTTGTCCGGCTGTACCAGGACGGCAAGCTGCCTGTTGATCGTGTCGTATCAGGGACGATGGGATTTGCCGACCTCAATGGCGGCCTTGACCATCTCGACCGCGGCGAGGCCGTGCGGCAGATTCTGCTGCCGCACGGGTAAGCCGATCGGCGCGCTTATGAAGCCCCGGAGGTCAGCCAGGCTCGGCGTTCATCTCGGCGAAGACCTGTCGCGCCACGATCAATGCCTTCCGGACCAGAGGGACGCCGATATAACCGACGCACTGGATCATGCATTCGACGATTTCGTCCTCCGACCAGCCATGGTTGAGGCAGAAGCGGACATGCAGGCCAAGCGCCTCCGTGGCGCCGGTGGAGACGTCGGAGATCATCGTCACCAGCGAGCGGATTTTGAGATCGAGCCCCGGGCGCGTCCACATCTGCGCGAACAGAATCTCTTGCGTGAGCTCGGCAAATTGTTCCATATGGCGATCGGTGTAAACCTCGCGGTCGAGCTTTTCCGCGTAAGCGGGGCCGACCAGAACCCGCCGCATCTCGCGGCCACGCTCACGCAGGTCGGATTTGGACATGTTTTTGAATCCTCCGGGGGGTTATGGGATCGATCAGCTGTGGTGCGGCGACGGCATGTCACTTCGTTCGAACCCGGCGCGCGGGATGAGCGACATCAAATTGGCCGCGAAGCCGCCGTCGACCAGGATTTCAGTGCCGTTGATGTAGGCAGATTGCGGGCTGGCCAGAAACACGGCGGCTTGCGCAATGTCCTCGGGCATGCCGATGCGACCAGCCGGCACGCTCACCACCCGGCGTTCGGTGATGCCGGGCTGGCTGTACATGGCTTCCGTCATTGGAGTGCGGACGAGACCCGGCAAGACGCAGTTGCTGCGAACGCCGTAGGGCGCCCACTCCGCGGCGAGTTGACGGGAGAGGCTCATGACGCCAGCTTTCGAGGGCCCGTAGGCTCCGGCGAAGGGGTTGGCGTAATGCGCCATGATCGAGGCCACATGTACCAGCACGCCTCGACCGGCAGCGCGCATCGCCCGGCCGAATTCCTGGGCGCAGAGAAAGTATCCCGTGAGATTGACCGACAAGATCAGGTTCCACTCGGAGAGCGACATGGATTCAAGCGCGCTCGGGCGCGTGATGCCGGCATTGTTGACCAGCACCTCGGGGTCGCCGAGCCGGGCGGCCACCTCCTTGCGCGCGGCGACGACGCTTGCAGGGTCGGAGGTATCGCACGTGACGGCGATCGCCGTGGCTCCGCCGGCGGTGATAAGCCGCATGGTCTCATGCGCGCCGGCCTCGTCCTTGTCGAGGACGGCGACGCGCCCACCCTCGCGCGAAAGGGCCACCGCGATGCCGCGCCCGATGCCCTTGGCGGCACCGGTCACGGCGCAGATTCGATCGGCGAGGCTTTCGTGGGACGGATGGCTCATCGTACCGCGCTCCTTCGCAAAATGGGGGGGCCGCCGGGACCAGGCCGAGAGTCGCGGTTTCTCGTAACAATCAACGGAAGGGTTCTGACCCATGGACATCACACGCGCAGGCACGAAGCCGTCGGAGACGGCGCCAGCCGATCATTTCACCGGGACTGTGCGGGTGGACCGGCTTTTCGCCGCGGGAGCGCCGGCCCGGGTGACCGGCGCCTATGTCACGTTCGAGCCCGGGGCGCGGACCAACTGGCACACGCATCCGCTCGGCCAGACTCTGGTGATCACCGCGGGCGCCGGACGGGTGCGGCGCTGGGGCAGCCCGATCGAAGAGGTGCGGCCAGGTGACGTGGTGTGGTTTCCGCCCGGCGAGAAGCATTGGCATGGCGCCGCGCCAACAACAGCAATGACGCATCTCGCGGTTTCGGAGAATCTGGACGGCAAGACGGTGGACTGGATGGAGAAGGTGAGCAACGCCGATTACGGCGCCTGAGGCCGGGCGGGGGATCAGCACGGTCAGTGCCCTTCCCCCGTCATGCCGGCGATCCGGCGCCAGGTATCGAAGGTCTCGCCGCCGACGCTGTTGATGATGCCGAGCAGCCCGGCGATACCCGGGAAGTCGCCCCCCATCGCATGGGCCATCTCGCTCGCAAAGCCGATATCCTTGCGCATGATGGCGATCAATTGCTCGAAGCCGCGCCGGTCCCGCGCCATTGCCCCGAATTTGGCGGCCACCCCGTCGGGACTGGCGGTGAAGGCGCTGCGGCCGGAGCCGGCCTCGAAGATCCGCGCCGCGTCCGCGATTTCGAGGCCATGCGCCGCGGCGAGCCGGTATGCCTCCGCGGCAAGCACGGCGCTGGCGACGCCGACGACATTGTTGGCGATCTTGACGGCCTGGCCTGCGCCCAGCGAGCCGCAATGAAAGATGCCGGACGCGAACGGGGTCAGGGCCGGGCGCAGTGCTGTGAAGAGCCTGGCATCACCGCCAACCATGACGGAGAGGTGACCCTGCTCCGCGCCGGTGACGCCTCCGCTGATGGGCGCATCGACCAGATTCCAGTCGGCCCCGAGTGCTGCCTGTAACTCATGCATCAGGGCGACAGGCGTCGTGCTCATGATGGCAACGAGCGGCCGTCTCCCCTCAGCCGCGCAGATGCCCGCTGCTCCCAGCACGACCTCGCGTACGTGCGGCGGCGAGGCGACGAGCACGATGACCAGATCGGAAGTGGCGCAGTCCCGGGGCGTGGCAGCCACCGGAAGGCCGAGCCGTACAGTAGAAGCCGCATCGATGTCGCAGACCGTCACCTGGAGTCCGCCGGCGGCAATTCGTCGAGCGATGGGTGCCCCCATGCTGCCAACGCCGATGATGGCGACGGACCGGATCAGCATGGAATAGACGCCGGGAGAGACATGGTGGTCACGTCATGGTGTGATACCGGCCGAGTGGAGGAACGTTGATGATCGGAATAAATGAAGAGCGCCCGGCGATCACCGCCCGGCTCGCCGCGTATGCGGCGGAAGCCCGCTTCGCCGATCTGCCGGCGGAGGTGCGCAGCGAGGCAGTGCGGGCGTTCCTCAACTGGCTCGGCTGCACGCTCGGCGGCTGTCGGGAGCCGGCGGTGGATAGCGCCGTGTCGAGCCTTGGTGCCCTTTCCGGGAACTGCCGCCTCATCGGCCGCGACGCCAAAACCGACATCGCCGGCGCCGCCTTCGTCAACTGTCTTGCTTCCAGCGTGCTGGCCTATGATGACACGCATCTCGCAACCGTCAGCCACCCAACCGGCCCGGTCGCGGCGCCGCTCCTGGCCTACAGCGAAACCAACAGGATCGCGGGCGAGGAGTTTCTGACCGCTCTCGTCATC
>JAGXAV010000149.1 GCA_018971455.1 Rhodospirillales bacterium | reverse complement strand
CGCTGAGCGTGCGCCGGACCGCCGCGCGCCAGCCGGCGTAGCGCGCCGCGCGCATGGCCTCGTCCAGAGCCGGCAGAAAGCGCCGCTGCAAGGCCCATTGGCTAGCGAAAATGTCCGGTTCCGGGCACACGCCCGCGGCGAGTCCGGCGAGATAGCCCGCGCCGAGCGCCGTCGTCTCCAGCACCGCCGGCCGGTCCACCGGGGCGGCCAGCATGTCGGCGAGGAACTGCATCGTCCAGTCGCTGGCGACCATGCCGCCATCGACGCGCAGCACGGTCTCGCCCGCCTCCTCGCCCCAATCGGCCTGCATGGCGCCGAGCAGATCGCGGGTCTGGTAGGCCACGCTCTCCAGCGCCGCGCGGGCCAGCTCGCGCGGCCCGGTGTTGCGGGTCAGGCCGAACAGCGCGCCGCGCGCCTCCGCGTCCCAGTGCGGCGCGCCGAGCCCGGTGAAGGCCGGCACCAGATAGACCGCCTGGGCCGGATCGGCCTCCGCCGCGAGCGGCCCGGCGGAGGCCGCGTCCGACAGCACGCCGAGCCCGTCGCGCAGCCACTGCACCGCGGCGCCGGCGACGAAGATCGCCCCCTCCAGCGCGTAGCTGCGCCGGCCGTCGAGTTGGCAGGCGATGGTGGTCAGCATTCGGGTCCGCGAGGGGACCGGCCGCGCCCCGGTGTTGAGCAGCACGAAGCAGCCCGTGCCATAGGTCGCCTTGACCATGCCGGGGCGGAAGCAGGCCTGGCCGATGCTGGCCGCCTGCTGGTCGCCGGCGATCCCGAGAATCGGCACGGCCGCCCCGAGAAGCCCGGGCATCGTCATGCCGAAGGCGCCGGCACAGTCCCGCACATCGGGCAGCAGGCTCGGCGGGATGGCAAACAGGTCGAGCAGCTCGGGGTCCCACACGCCGCGGGCGATGTCGAACAGCATGGTGCGGCTGGCGTTGGTGGCGTCCGTCGCGTGCACGCGCCCGCCGGTGAGGTGCCAGAGCAGCCAGCTATCCACCGTGCCGAAGGCCAGCCGGCCGGCGGCCGCGGCCGCGCGGGCGCCGCCGACGTGATCGAGGATCCAGCCGATC
This sequence comes from Rhodospirillales bacterium, assembly GCA_018971455.1. GTDB lineage: Bacteria > Pseudomonadota > Alphaproteobacteria > Acetobacterales > Acetobacteraceae > REEB85. Next base: position 5,005 of record JAGXAV010000149.1, on the reverse strand, counting down.
TTGGTGGCGCAGAAATAGGGGTCGATGAGCAGGCCGGTGCGCGCGGTCACCAGCGCCTCATGGCCGGCCGCGCGCAGCCGCGCGCAATCGGGCGCGGTGCGCCGGTCCTGCCAGACGATCGCCGGATGGATCGGCCGCCCGGTTGATCGGTCCCAGATCAGCGTCGTCTCGCGCTGGTTGGTGATGCCGATGCCCGCCACGTCGGCGGCGGTGCCCCCCGCCTGGGCCAGCGCCTCGCGCAGTACGGCGATGCTGTCGGCCACCAGGTCATCGGCGTCATGCTCGACCCAGCCGCTGGCGGGGTAGTGCTGGGTCAGCTCGCGCCGCGCGACGGCGAGCGGGGCGAGATGCGGGGCGCGGAAGGCCAGGGCGCGCGTCGAGGTGGTGCCCTGGTCGAGGGCGAGGACGAGGTCGGCGGCCATAGCAACTCCTTAACGTAACATTCTGCACAGTGCAGTGAGCACCGCCTGCGGGCAATTGCGGCGGGGCTTGCGGCACGCCTACAATCGTCAGTTGCGCGGGCGGCGGGCGAGCGGCACCCGAATGAATCGTATGATTGCTGCGCCAGACAATGGAGTGTCGTGCATGAGCGCCGAGCCTGCCAATGGCCGCGCCGGCTTCCGCCCGACCATCAGCCGCTCCCTGCAGTGGCTGACCCTGCTGCTGCTGGTCCTGATCGTCTCCGTCACCATCGAGCGCGTGCTGATCGCCCGCAACCAGCTGCTCGGCTCGACGGCGGAACAGCTCTCCCGCCTCGGCACGGTTTTCGCCGAGCAGACCGACCGCGCGGTGGCGACCGCGGTTCAGATGCTGCGCGGCACCGACGACGTTCTGGAGGAGATGCGGGCGCAAGGCCGCGTCGATGCGGCGCAGTTCGACGCCGTGCTGCGCGGGCAGCTCGGCGCCGTCCCCCAGGTCAGCCAGATCGCCATCGCCGATGCGCGGGGGCGGGTGCTCTACACCTCCAATCCGGCCAGTCCGGATGCCGCCCCCTCGCGCTTGCCGGGGCCGGGGCTTGCCCTGCTCGCCGGGCCGGCCGGTCCGGGGCTGGCGATCAGCGACCCGTTCCGTGACACAAACGGTCAGTGGACGGCACTGCTGATGCGGCCCATCCGGCTCGCCGATGGTCGGGCCGGCCATGCCGTTGCATTTCTCAACCTGCCGTATTTTCAGGATTTCTTCCGCGCGATCCGGCTGAACGACAGCGGCAGCATCCAGCTGCACCGGCGCGACGGCAAGCTTCTCGTGCGCTATCCGCCGAATGACCGGCTGATCGGCATGCGCGATATGGGCGAGCCGCCCTTCGCCGGGATCCTGGCCCAGGCCGGGGCCGGCACCGCCATCCTGGACAGCCCGCTCGACGGGCAGCCCCGTCTGGTCGCCGTCCAGGCGCTCAGGCAATTCCCGCTAGCCGTCAGCGTCTCGATGCGCGAGGCGAGCGTGCTGGCCCCCTGGCGCCAGCAGACCTGGACGCTGAGCATCACGGCCCTGGTGGCCAGCCTGGTGATCGCGGCGCTGCTGCTGATGATCGCCCGCGAATCCCGCCGCGCCGAGCGGCTGCTGGTGGAATACATCGCGGCCAAGGTGGCGGCGGAGACTTCGGCCGGCGCCCTGCAGGCGCAGATCGACGAGCGTGAGCGCGCCGAGGGCGCGCTGCGCCAGGCCCAGCGCATCGAGGCGGTGGGGCAGCTGACCGGCGGCGTCGCGCATGATTTCAACAATCTGCTCACCGTCCTTCTGGGCAATATCGATCTCCTCCAGCACAGCCTGGCGCTCGACCCGGTGAGCGGCGACCGGCTGCTGCGCATGCGCCGTGCGGCCGAGCGCGGCGCGGCGCTGACCGACCAGCTGCTGGCGTTCGCCCGCCGCCAGCCCCTCGCGCCGCGCGCCATCGCGCTGAACGACGTGGTGCGCGGCATGACCGGCCTGCTGCAGAGCGCGATCGGCAGCAATATCGCCATCGAGACGCGCTTCGCCGACGATCCGTGGCCGGCGCTGGTGGACCCGACGCAGCTCGAGCTGGTGATCCTCAACCTCGCCATCAACGCGCGCGACGCCATGCCGCAGGGCGGCACGCTGCGCGTGGTGACGGCGAATTGCCGGCTCGGCCCGCCCGCCCACGAGGAGGAGCCGCCGGCCGGCGAATACGTCGTCGTGCGCGTGAGCGACACCGGCGAGGGCATGAGTGCGGAGGTGCGTGCCAAGGCGTTCGAGCCGTTCTTTACCACCAAGGAGCCGGGGCGCGGCTCCGGCCTCGGCTTGTCGCAGGTCTTCGGGCTGGCGCGCCAATCGGGCGGCGGTGTGCAGATCGAGAGCACGCCCGGCAAGGGCACCACCGTTTCGGTGCTGCTGCCGCGCGCGGCGGGCGAGGCGGCCGAGCTGGCGGCGGCGCCGCATGCCGAACCGGCCGGCACCGCCAACCGGCGCATCCTCCTGGTCGATGACGACGAGGCGGTGCGCCAGACCACCAGCATGGTGCTCCAGAGCATGGGCCATCACGTCATGGAGGCCGCGAGCGGCGAGCAGGCATTGGCGCTGCTGGCGGCCAATCCCGGCATCGACATGCTGCTGACCGATGTGGCGATGCCGGGGATGAGCGGGCCGACCCTGGCCCGCCATGCGCGCAGCCAGCGCCCCAACCTGCCCATCGTGCTGTTCTCGGGCTACGCCGACCCGCATGCGGTGGCGGACAACCCGCTGCCGCAGCGCATCATCCGCAAGCCCTTCCGCGCCGGCGATCTCGCCTCGCAGATCGAAACCGCCTTGCGCGAGTTCCAGCCGGCCGGCGGCGGCGAGGCGTTGACGCATTCTTGATCGGCCGGCGCGCAGGCTGAGCTCAGCGCGCCGGCCTCCGTGGCGCCGATCCGCCGGAGTTCCTGCGCATGCCCTCTGATCACGTGCTGTCCCATCCCGAGCTTGCGGCCGCCGCGCGCCCTGGCCGCGCCCGCCCCTTCGCCATCGGCCCGCTGGCGGCCCAGGCGGCCCTGCTGGTCGCCGGCATCGCCGTCTCGACCGTGGTGCTGTTCGAGACCCATGAGCTGGCGACCCATACGCGCGCGCTCAGCGCCCTTGGCGCGGCCCTGGTGGTCGGCCTGTGGATCGCCACCGGCAGCTTCCGCCGCGACCGCACCACCAGCGCCGTGGTCTCGGTGGTCTGCCTGGTGCCGATCGTGCTGATCGAGAGCCAGTGGCTCAGCGCCAGCCAGAGCAACCTCGCCCTCGCGGTCGAGGCCGGCTGCGCCGCCCTGCTGTTTGCCAACAGCCTGCGCCGCCTCGCCGTGAGCTTCGGCTGGCAGATCTGGCAGACGATCAAGCCCCGCCGCTGAGCCGGAGGGCGGCGCTCAGCCGCCGCCCAGCCGCCCGAGCAGGCGCGCATGGCTGCGCATGCCCTGGTGGAAGCAGCGCAGCTCGAACTTCTCGTTGGGGCTGTGGATCTGGTCGTCCTCCAGCCCGAACCCCATCAGCAGGCTGTCGAGCCCGAGTTCGCGCTGCAGCGTCTCCACCACCGGGATCGAGCCGCCGCAGCCGATCAGCACCGCCGGGCGGCCATACTCGTCCTGCAACGCCGCCATCGCCGCCTGCACGAAGCGCGAATCGGTCGGGATCTCGATGCCGGGGCCCTCGCCGAACACGCTGAAGGTCACCGTCGCATCCGCCGGCACGCGAGCGCGGATGAACGCCTTGAAGCCTTCCACGACGCCTTTCGGGTCCTGCCCGGGCACCAGGCGGAAGGAGATCTTGGCGCCCGCCTCGGAGGGGATGACGGTTTTCGAGCCCGGCCCGCTATAGCCGCCCCATATGCCGTTGATATCGGCCGTCGGCCGCGCCCATAGCCGCTCCAGCGCGCCGCGCCCGGCCTCCCCGGCGGGAATGCGCAGGCCGACATTGCCGAGAAACGCCTCCTCGGCGAAGCCCAGTGCGGACCATTGATTGGCCTGGCGGGTGGAGATGTCGCGCACGCCGTCATAGAAGCTGGGTACCTGGATGCGGCCGGCGGCGTCCTTCAGCCCGCCCAGCGCATGGGTGAGCGCATTGATCGGGTTGAGCGCCGAGCCGCCGTACATGCCCGAATGCAGATCGCGCGAGGCCGCCTTGAGATCGACCTGCATATAGACCATGCCGCGCAGGCTGGTGCTCACCGCCGGCGTGTCGATGTCCCACATGTTGGTGTCCGAGATCACCGCGATGTCGGCCTTGAGCTCGGCCTTGTTGGCGACCACGAAGGGCTTGAAGTTGACGCTGCCGGTCTCCTCCTCGCCCTCGAGCAGCACGGTGATGCGGCAGGGCAGGGACCCCGTCTGGGCGTGCCAGGCGCGGAAGGCGCCCAGCCACATCGCGACCTGCCCCTTGTCGTCCACCGCGCCGCGCGCCACCACGCGCCGTCCGTGCGGCCCGTCGGTGAGCACCGGATCGAAAGGCGGGCTGTGCCACAGCGCCTCCGGGTCGGCCGGCTGCACGTCGTAATGGCCGTAATACAGCAGGTGCGGCGCATCGCCGCCCGGCCCGGGATGGTGGGCCACCACGACCGGGTGGCCGGCGGTCTCGCGAAGCCCGGCGGTGAAACCCATCTCCGCCAGCCGGGCAACCGCGAACGCGGCCGCCTCGCGGCAATCGGCGGCATGGGCGGGCTGGGCGCTGATCGAGGGGATGCGCAGCCAGTCGAGCCAGGTCTGCGTCGCGCCCTCGAAATCGGCTTCCAGCCGCGCCAGAACAGCCTCGGTGACACTCATGCCTTGCTCTCCTGCTGGCCATAATTGCGGTAGCGCCCGTGGACCGCGCGCATCGCCGCGGCGTCGAGCAGCACGGGCGCGCCGGCGGCGCGCGCCATGAGATATTGCCGGGCCAACGTTTCCAGCCGCAAGGCGGCGGCGAGCGCCGCCTCGGCGGTGGCCGCGTGGCAGATCATGCCGTGATTGGCGAGCAGGCAGGCGCTGTGCCCGGCCATCGCGCGCACCACGTTGGCGGCAAGCTCGGCGGTGCCGAATGTCGCATAGGCGGCGAGCGG
>JAGXAV010000148.1 GCA_018971455.1 Rhodospirillales bacterium | reverse complement strand
CTCGCCGAACTCGAGCTCAGCGGCCCGGGCGTCGCGCTGCGCCTGTGTCAGGAGCGCGGCGCCGTGCGCGCCGCGGCCGCGCCGGCGGACGTGCTCGCCGCACCCGCGCCGGGCGTGTTCCTGCCCTCCCACCCGCTGCAGGGCGCGCCGCTGGCGCCGGCCGGCACGGTCCTCGCCGCCGGCGATCCGGTCGGCCTGCTGCGCATCGGCGCCCTGCTGCTGCCGGTCCCGGCCCCCAGGCGCGCCATGGCCGGCGCCACGCTCGCCGAGGCGGGCCAGGCCGTCGGCTATGGCGACCCGCTCATCGAACTCCATCCCCTCGCCGAATAGGGCCCCCATGGACATCGATCTCAACGCCGATCTGGCCGAAGGCTACGGCGCGTGGCGCATCGGCGACGATGCCGCCCTGCTCGACATCGTCTCCTCGGCCAACATCGCCTGCGGGTTCCATGCCGGCGACCCGCCGATCATGGATCGCACCATTCGCCTCGCGGCCGCGCGCGGCGTCGATATCGGCGCGCATGTCGGCTTTCCCGACCGCCAGGGATTCGGCCGGCGGGTGATGCAGATCGACACGGCCGAACTCGCCACCATGGTGATCTACCAGCTCGGCGCACTCGCCGGCATCGCGCGCGCCGCCGGTCAGGCGATGACGCATATGAGTTTCCACGGGGCACTCGGCAATCTCGCTGCCGGCGACCCGGCACTTGCCCTCCCGCTGCTGCGGGCGGTCGCCTCCTTCGATCCGGCGCTGACCGTCATCTCCTCCACCAGCAAGGCCATCGAAGAAGCCGCCGCCGCCACCGGGCTGCGCGTCGTCACGACATTTCTCGCCGATCGCGCCTACGACGACGAGGGGCTCCTGGTGCCGCGCAAGGTGGCCAACTCCGTCATCCACGATCCGGCCCTGGTGCTGGAGCGCGTGCGGCGGATGCTGAATGACGGGCACGTCATCACCTGGTCGGGCAAGCCGCTTGCGATGCGCCCGCGCAGCATCCTGCTGCACGGCGACACGTCCGGCTCCGTCGATCTCGCCCGCCGGATCCGCGGCGAGATCGAGCAGGGCGGCGGGCGCGTCGTGCCGGTGTCGCGCCAGGCGGCCTGAGCATGGGCCGCACACATAAGCGCGTCTTATCCCACCACAGCCAATCCGTCTTGGCGCGCCGTATTGGCGCTCGATAGCGTGACCCCCAGGATCGCGAGGAACTAGATGCCCTTTCCCGATTACCGCACCGCTCTCGTCACCGGCGCCTCCTCCGGGATCGGTGCGGCCGTGGTCGAGCGGTTCCGCCGCGAGGGCATCGAGGTTCATGCCGTCGCCCGCAACGCCGAGGCGCTGGCGGCACTCGCCGCGCGCACCGGCTGCATCGCCCACGCCCACGACGTCACCGACCGCGCGGCGATGACGGCGCTGTGCGCCTCCATCCCCTTCGACATCCTCGTCAACAATGCCGGCGTCGATCGCCCGCGCGGCCTGCTCGGCGCCGATCCGGGCGATATCGACCTGCTGGTGGACGTGAACCTGCGCGCGGTCCTGCATCTCTGCCGCCTCGTGGTGCCGGGCATGGCCGCGCGCAATCGCGGCCACGTCGTCAACATCAGCTCGATCGCCGCCGCCTATAATTTCGGCGGCAACTCCATCTACCACGCCACCAAGGCGGCCATCGCGATGCTGTCGCGCCAGCTGCGCATCGACGTTTTCGGCAAGCAGGTGCGCGTCACCGAAATCTGCCCCGGCCGGGTCGCCACCGACATCTTCGCCCATGTCCACGGCGACAGCCCGGACATCCACGAGCGCTTCATCCGCGGCTTCGAGCTGCCGACCGCGACCGACATCGCCGAGGCGATCGCCTTCGCCATCGCCGCACCGGCCGCGGTCAATATCGGCCACATGGAAATCACGCCGACGCTGCAAGTGCCCGGCGGGCTTTCGACAGCCCGGCCCGACGGGTCCTGAAGGCCGGGCGCATGCAGGGATTCAACCTCTTCGCGATCCTGCTGAACCCCGGGTTCCGCGCCATGCTCCTCAACGGGCTGGGCATGACGTTCGTCGTCGCCATCTGCTCATGGGTTCTGGCGATGACGCTCGGACTGCTGCTGCTCGTCATCCGCCTTACCCCCGGCCGGATCGCCAATGGCGCCGTGGTGGCCTACATCTCCTACCACCAGAACGTGCCGACTCTGGTTCAGCTGATGCTGTGGTATTTCGGCATCGCGAGCCTGCTTCCCGGCGCGCTGCAGGGCTGGCTCGGCGATCACCATGGCGAGGTGATCTTCGCCATCATCGGCCTCGGCCTGTGCCAGGCGGCGTATTTCAGCGAGGATCTCCGCTCCGGCCTGCGCGCCGTCGGGCGCGGGCAGATCGAGGCGGCGCGGGCGCTGGGCCATTCCTATCTCGGCTCGATGCGCTTCGTGCTGATGCCGCAGGCGCTGCGCAACGCCCTGCCGGCGCTGGTCAACCACACCGTCTCGCTGTTCAAGAACAGCAGCCTCGCCATGGCCATCGGCGTCGTCGAGCTCACCCAGGCGGTACGCGAGGTCGAGAATGAGAGCTTCCGCACCTTCGAAGTCTATCTGGTGGCGACCATCCTCTATCTCGGCTGCTCGCTGACCATCATGGCGATGGGCGCGGTGCTGAGCCAGCGCGCGCGCCTGGCCGGAGCGCGTTGAGCGATGCTCGCCAGCGCACTCGCCATCGCCCGGGACAACTGGCTGCTGCTGCTGGTGGGCCAGTATCCCAACGGCCCGCTTGGCGGAATCGCCGCCACGCTGATGCTCTCGGTGCTCGGAATCGGCCTGGCCTTCCCGCTCAGCGTGCTGGTGGCGCTGGCGCGCATCTCGCGCTGGCGCGCCCTGCGCGCGCCAGCGACGGCGCTGGTCTATCTCGTCCGTGGCGTGCCGCTTCTGATGATCATCTTCTGGGTCTACTTCCTGTTCCCCCTGCTGCTGGGCACCGAGGTTCCGGGCTTCACCACCATGGTCTGCACGCTCGTGCTCTACGAGAGCGCCTTCCTCAGCGAGGTGGTGCGCGCCGGCATCGAGGCGCTGCCCGCCGGGCAGATGGATGCGGCGCGCGCACTCGGCCACTCCTACCCGCAGGCGATGCGCTTCATCATCCTGCCGCAGGCAATCTACAACATGGCGCCGAGCATCCTCAGCCAGTTCGTCTCGACCATCAAGGACACGACGCTCGGATACGTGATCAACGTCCCCGAACTCACCTTCGCCGCCAGCCAGATCAACAACCGCCTTCTCACCAAGCCTTTCGAGGTCTTCCTGATCCTGGCGCTGACCTACTACGTCGTCTGTTTCAGCCTCACTCAGCTGGCGACCTGGCTCGAACGCCGCGTCGCGCGGCGGCGCGCGGGCCCCGCCCTGGTCGTCGTGGCGGCCCCGTCATGAGCGGGAATCCTGTCAATGGTCCGGAGGGTGGCATGATCGAGTTCCGTGCCGTCAACAAGATGTACGGCGACTATCAGGTTCTGGCCGACATCAACGAGAGCGTCGGCCGCGGTGAGGTGGTGGTCGTCTGCGGCCCCTCGGGCTCCGGAAAATCGACGCTGATCCGCACCGTCAACCGCCTGGAGGAGATCCACTCCGGCGACATCCTGTTCGACGGACAGAACGTCCACGCCCGCATGCGCGGCACGCAGCTCAATCACCTGCGCAGCCGCATCGGCTTCGTCTTCCAGAGCTTCAATCTCTTTCCGCACCTTTCCGCGCTGGACAACGTCATCCTCTCGCCGCATCGCGTGAACCGGGTCGGCCGCGCCGAGGCGCGGGACCGGGCGATGTCGCTGCTCGAACGGGTGGGCCTCGCCGCGCGCGCCCATGCCTACCCGACCCAGCTCTCCGGTGGCCAGCAGCAGCGCGTGGCGATCGCGCGGGCGCTGGCGATGGAGCCGCCGGCGATGCTGTTCGACGAGCCGACCAGCGCGCTCGACCCCGAAATGGTCGGCGAGGTCCTCGCCGTCATCCGCGGCCTTGCCAATGACGGCATGACCATGATGTGCGTCACTCACGAAATGAGCTTCGCCCGCGACGTGGCGGACCGGGTGTGGTTCATGGATGCCGGCCGCATCCTGGAGACCGGCACGCCCGCCGCCTTCTTCGGCGCCCCCCAGCACCCCCGCGCGCAGCGCTTCCTGTCGGATCTGCGATCGCGGTGAATGCGTCTGTCAATCAACTTCAAAGGGAGATACTTCATGTCCTGTGATATTCCGATCCTGCGCCTCGGCGCCGTGGCGCTCGCGCTCAGCGCCGTCGCGCTGCCCGCGCGGGCCGACCAGCTGCAGAGCATCATGCAGCACAAGGAGCTGCGCTGCGGCACTTTCGCCGACGTTCCGCCCTTCGCCGCCCCCGATCCGAAGACCCGCAAGATGGTCGGCTTCGACGTCGATCTCTGCAACGCCATCGCCAAGCACTGGGGTGTCTCCGCCACCATCAAGCCGGTCTCGGTGGAGGCGCGTGTGCCCGAGGTCAAGCTGGGGCGCGTCGATGTCACCATCGCCAATCTCGCCTACACGATCGGCCGCGCCAAGGAGATCCAGTTCAGCGATCCGTACTACATCGCCAAGGAAATGCTCGCCGTTCCCGCCAGCGATCCCGCCACGCACAAGGCCGACTTCAAGGGCAAGCGCCTCTCGGCCGCCAAGGGGTCGACCTCGGAACTCGGCGTCAAGCTGAACGGCTCCGAGCCGCTGACCTTCCAGGACACCGGCTCCGTGTTCATGGCGGTCGAGCAGCACAAATCCGCCGGCATGGTCGCCAACACGATGACCATCACCAAGCTCGTCGCCGACTCGCAGAAGAGCGCCGTCCCGCTCAAGATGATCGACGATCCGATGCTGCTCGAGCCGATCTGCGTCGGCATGAAGCAGGGTGAGCCGGCGCTGCTCGCCAAGGTCAACGAGACCCTCCTGGCGATGGACAAGGCCGGCGAGATCAATCAGATCTGGAACAAGTGGCTGGGCCCGAACACCGAGTTCAAGATGGTGCGCACCGACAAGGTGGTGGCGCTGAAGGACTTGAAGTTCGACCCGATTCCGTGATTTCACCGGCCTGACGCCACCGGCCCCGCGACGCTGCCGCCGCGGGGCCGGCCTTTTTCCGAGGACTCCCCATGACCGCTCCCGCCACCTCCGCTCCGGCCGTGTCCGCCCCCGATCGCCTGCGCGCCCTGCTCGCAGCACCGGGCTTCGTGGTGATGCCGGCCGTCTGGGACGGGCTTTCGGCCAAGCTCGCCGCCGCGGCCGGCTTTCCGACGGCCTTCCTCTCCGGCTCCTGCGTCGCCGCGGCACGCCTCGGCGGGCCGGATCTGGATCTGCTGTCCTTCGCCGAGATGCAGGATTCCCTGCTGATGGTGCGAGCCGCCGCGCCGCAGACGCTGGTGCTCGCCGATGGCGATCACGGCTACGGCAACGCCATGAACGTGCAGCGGACGGTGCGCGCCTATGGCCGCGCCGGCGCCGCCGCCATCCTGATCGAGGACAAGATCACGCCGCGGGCGCTGACCGCCGCGGGCAAGCCGTGCCTGCCGCGCGAGGATGCGCGCATCAAGGTGCGGGCCGCCGTCGAGGCCGCCCGGGACTCCGGCATCCTCGTCATGGCGCGCACCGATTGCCGCCCGACGGCCGGCATCGACGAAGCGGTGGCGCGGATCGAAATGTTCGTCGAGGAGGGCGCCGATATCCTGTTCCTCGACTCTCCTGCCGACGAGGCGGAAATTCGCCGCGCCGTCGCCGCCGCCGCCGGCCGCCCCTCCTTCTCCGTCCTCTCCCCCGGCGCACCGCGCGCAACCCCGAACAACATCCGCGCCGCCGAACTCGGCCTCAAGATCGGCACCTATCCGACGGCGCTGATCTCCCCCGTCGCCGCCGGCATCAAGGCCGGGCTGGCCGCGCTCGCCGCAGGCCAGGCGGAGGCGTCCAGCGCCCTCAAGCCGGCCGAACTGCGCGACACGCTGGGCTACGGCGAGTACGACACCGCGGCCGCGCGCTTCGTGGTCGGCTGAGCTTCGGGCGGCCCCCCCGCACGGGAAGGACGGCATGCATCACTTGTTCGATCTCAGCGGCA
>JAGXAV010000147.1 GCA_018971455.1 Rhodospirillales bacterium | reverse complement strand
AGAGGTATCGTCGCGCAAGGCCATATGTTTCAGTGATCTACCGGATGCCGCACCGCAAGATGTCGGCGAGATTTGTGGCGGATTTTCCGCCCGGCGCAAACCGGGCGGCGTAGGGTCGGGCTGGGCAGTCTCGCGGACGTCAATCTGTGTCCGCTATGATGGACGGCAAGGACCTGCCACGATATGGACATGGGAGCGGCGTATTGCCAGCCTGCCACATTGCCTGCCGACCGTTGGAACCGCAGAAGGACGCCGTGCATGACGAGTGAGAGGTCCATCCTCATCGTCGATGACGACCAGTCGCTGCGGGCCATGCTGGTGCAACAACTCGCCGTCGCCGGGGAATTCGTCGCGCACGAGGCCGAAACCGCGGCCGAGGCCGAGGCGCGCATCGCCGATGGCAGCATCCATATCGACGCCATCATCCTCGATGTCCGCCTGCCCGACGGCGACGGGCGGGACCTCTGCCTGCGCCTGCGCCGCCGCGGCGTGAAAGTGCCGATCATCATGCTGACCGGCTCGGATGAGGAGGTCGATGTCGTGCGCGGCCTCGATGCCGGGGCCAACGACTACATCGCCAAGCCGTTCCGCATGGCCGAGCTGCTGGCCCGGCTGCGGGCCCAGCTGCGCATGTTCGAGAACAGCGAGGACGCGGTCTTCACCATCGGGCCCTTCACCTTCCGCCCCTCGGCCAAGCTGCTGCAGGACACCACGCGCAACCGCCGTATCCGCCTGACCGAGAAGGAGGCGGCGATCCTGAAATTCCTCTACCGCGCCAATGCCCGTCCGGTCGCACGGCAGGACCTGCTGGGCGAGGTCTGGGGCTACAACGCGGCGGTGACGACGCATACGCTGGAAACCCATATCTACCGCCTGCGCCAGAAGATCGAGGCGGACCCGGCCCATGCCCGCCTGCTGCTGACGGAGGGCGGCGGCTACCGGCTCGACCCTGGCGGTGCCGCGGCCTGATCGCGCCGGCTAAACGCGCAGCGTCACCGCCACCGGCACATGGTCGCTGGCCTGCGGCCAGTCCCGCGCATCCTTGAGGATCGTGCAGGCGGCAAGCCCGCCGGCCAGATCGCCGCTGACCCAGACATGGTCGAGCCGCCGGCCACGATCCGAGGCGCGCCAGTCGCGGTTGCGATACGACCACCACGTGTAGAGCTTCTCATCGGCCGGCACGAAATGGCGCATGGCGTCATGGAACCCGGTCGCCTGCCAGGCCGCCAGCGCGGTGGTCTCCACCGGCGTGTGGCTCACCACGTCGAGCAGCTGCCGGTGGCTCCAGACGTCGTGCTCCAGCGGCGCGATGTTGAGGTCGCCCACCAGCACGGTGCGGACCAGCTTCCGGCGCGCGCCGAACCAGGCCGTCGCCTCGGCGAGGAAGTCGAGCTTGTGGCCGAATTTCGGGTTCTCGTCGCGGTCCGGCACGTCGCCACCCGCCGGCACGTAGAAATCATGCAGGTCGAGCGGCCCGGACGGCAGGGCCAGGCGCACCGGCAGATGCCGGCAATCGCCCCGCGCGCACCAGTCGGGCGTGCCCGCGATCGGCTTGAGCGGCACGCGTGAGAAGATCGCAACCCCGTTATAGCCCTTCATGCCGCGCCAGGCGGCGTGCGGATAGCCGAGGGCCGCCGGGGCATCGACGGGAAACAGCTCGTCCGGCACCTTGGTTTCCTGCAGGCAGATCACATCCGGGTCGAGGGCCGCGACGAGCCGCTCCAGCAGCGGCAGGCGCAGCCGCAGCGAATTGATGTTCCAGGTGGCGATGCGCAGGGTCTGCGTGGCGGGCGCTTGGGTCATGCGGCTGAATCGCCCGGATCGGCGCCCGAGACAAGAGGCGGCCGCGGCGCCTATAAGCCCGCCATCCCCGCCACGGACCCCGCCCCGCATGCTGCGACTGACCGAACTGCGCCTGCCGCTCGACCATACCGCGGCCGATCTGACCGCCGCCGTCTCCGCCCGGCTCGGCGTCGACCCCGCCGAGCTGCTGGAGGTCGCGGTGTTCCGCAGGGCCGTCGATGCGCGGCGCAAATCGGTGATCAAGCTGGCCTATACCCTGGATGTGCGCCTCGCCGACGAAGCCGCGGTGCGGGCCGCCCACCCCCACCTCGCCGTCACGCCGGACACTGAGTATCACCTGCCCCTGCGCGCGCCCGCGGGGCTGGCCGAGCGGCCGGTCGTCATCGGCACCGGCCCGTGCGGCCTTTTCGCCGCCCTGCTGCTCGCCCAGATGGGCTTCCGCCCGGTCATCCTCGAACGCGGCCGCGTCGTGCGCCAGCGCACCAAGGACACCTGGCGGCTGTGGCGCGGCTCGGTGCTCGACCCGCAGTCGAACGTGCAGTTCGGCGAGGGCGGCGCCGGCACCTTCTCCGACGGCAAGCTCTACAGCCAGATCAGCGACGCCCGCCTGCGCGGGCGCAAGGTGCTGCGCGAGTTCGTCGCCGCCGGCGCGCCGGAGGAGATCCTCTACCTCGCCCATCCCCATATCGGCACCTTCCGCCTGGTCGGCATGGTCGAGCATCTGCGCGCCACCATCGAGGCGCTGGGCGGCGAGTACCACTTCTCGAGCCAGGCCACCGGCCTCGTCCACGCCACCGACGGCACGCGGGCGATCCGTGGCGTCATCCTGGCCGATGGCCGGCGCATCGCGACCCGCCATGCGGTGCTGGCGATCGGCCACAGCGCGCGCGACAGCTTCGCCATGCTGGCCGAGGACGGCGTGGCCATGCAGGCCAAGCCGTTCTCCATCGGCGTGCGCATCGAGCACCCGCAATCGCTCATCGACCGCTGCCGCTGGGGCGCCAGCGCCGGCCACAAGCTGCTGGGTGCTGCGGACTACAAGCTCGTCCACCACGCCAGCAACGGGCGCGCCGTCTACAGCTTCTGCATGTGCCCCGGCGGCACCGTGGTCGCCGCCGCGTCCGAACCCGGCGGCGTGGTGACCAACGGCATGAGCCAGTACTCGCGCAACGAGCGCAACGCCAATGCCGGCATCGTGGTCGGCGTCACGCCGGAGGATTACCCGGGCGGGCCACTCGCCGGGGTCGATTTCCAGCGCCACTGGGAGCGGCTCGCCTTCGCCGCCGGCGGCGGCACCTACGCCGCCCCCGCCCAGCGGGTGGGCGATTTTCTCGCCGGCCGGCCCTCCACCCATCTCGGCTCGGTGACGCCCTCCTACCGCCCCGGCGTGCACCCGACCGACCTCGCGGCCTGCCTGCCCGACTACGTGGTCGCTGCCATCCGCGAGGCGCTGCCCGCCTTCGCCCGGCAGATTCCCGGCTTCGCCATGGAGGACGCGGTGCTGACCGGGGTGGAGACCCGCACCTCCTCGCCGCTGCGCCTGCCGCGCGACGCCACCCTGCAGAGCACCAACACGCCCGGCCTGTATCCGGCCGGCGAGGGCGCCGGGTATGCCGGCGGCATCCTCTCGGCCGGGGTGGACGGCATCCGCGTCGCCGAGGCGGTGGCCGCCGCCATGGTGGCGGCTCTTGCTTGATCCGGACGGCTGATCCATTAGGCTTGGGCCAGATCCGAGGGACGAGGACGCCACCATGAACCGCAGACATTTTGCCGCCGCGCTCGCCGGCCTGTTCGGCGCCGCGACACTGCCCGCGCTGGCCCAGGCACAGACCGTGCCGGTCGGCGCGATCGAGATCCTGACCGGCCCGGCCGCCGCCTACGGCATCGCCATCAAGTCGGGCCTCGAGCTCGCGCTCGCCGAGATCAACCAGAAGGGCGTGCTCGGCGGCAGGAAGATCGCGCTGACCGTCGAGGATTCGGCCGGCGACAAGAACCAGGCGATCAACGCCGCACGCACGCTGATCGGGCGCGACCACGTGGTCAGCATCATTGGCCCGACGCTCTCCACCGAGATGTTCGCCGTCGGCCCGGTAACCAACGGGCGCAAGATCCCGACCATCGGCACCTCGACCACCGCCGACGGCATCACCGCGATCGGCCCATATATCTTCCGCACCTCGCTGCCGGAATCCGATGTCGTGCCGGTCACTTTCAAGAAGGCGCAGGCGCGCGGCGTGAAGACCATCGCGCTGATGTACGCCAATGACGACGCCTTCTCGAAATCCGGCTACGAGGTGATGAAGAAATCGGCCGAGAAGCTCGGCCTCAAGATCGTCGCCACCGAGAGCTTCGGCACCAAGGACACCGATTTCTCCGCCCAGCTCACCAAGATCAAGGCCCTCAAGCCCGACGCGGTGGGCATCTCCGCCCTGGTCGAGCCGGTCTCCGGCGTGCTGCTCCAGGCCCGCCAGCTGGGCTTCGACAGCCACACGCTGTTCATCGGCGGCAACGGCTCGAACTCGCCCAAGCTCGGCCAGATCGCCGGCAAGGCCGCCGACGGCCTGCTGGTGGGCAGCCCGTGGTTCATCGCCAAGCCGGATGCGGCGAACCAGGCCTTCGTCGCCGCCTTCAAGGCCAAATACGACAAGGATCCGGACCAGTTCGCCGCCCAGGCCTATGACACCATGCACATCCTCGCCGCCGCCATTGACCGCGCGGGTGCCGCCGACCCCGCCAAGATCACCGCGGCACTCGCCAAGACCAGCTACACCGGCGTGATGGGCCCCTTCACCTTCACCCCCGGGCGCGACCCCGCCTCGACCGCCGGCGTCGTCGTGCTTGAGATGAAGGACGGCGCCTTCCACATCGCCAACTGAAACGCCGCGATCCGGACGGACCGGCGGCATGATCGCTCCAGGCGACCATGCCGCCGGTGCTCTTTTGGAATAACCCGATGCTCGCCCAGCAACTCGTGAACGGCCTCCTGCTCGGCGCGACCTACGCGCTGTTCGCGCTGGGCTTCACGCTGATGTTCGGCGTGCTGCGGGTCATCAACCTGGTGTACGGCTTCTACTTCTCGGCCGGCGCCTTCCTGGCGCTGGGCCTGACGCATCTGGGCTTCGGCATCTGGTCCGCACTGCCGGTCGCCGCCATCGGCGCGGGCGCGCTCGCGATCGTGCTGGACTGGCTGCTGCTGGCGCGCCTGCGCCGCCGCCAGGCGCCGGAACTGGCCTCGCTGATGGTCACGCTGGGCGGCGTGCTGGCGCTCTATGCCGGTGCCACCGCCATCCTCAGCCCCGATATCCGCCGCCTGCCCGCCGAGCTCATCGCATCGAGCGCCTATGTGGTGGGCGGCGTGCGCATCACCGCCTCGCAGATCCTCATCCTGCTCGCAACCGGCGTGCTGGTCACAGCCCTGGTCGGGCTGATGCGCGCGACCCGGCTCGGCCTTGCCATCCGGGCCATGGCCGAGAAACCCGACGCCGCCGGGCTGATGGGCATCGACACCGCGCGGCTGGCCGCCCTCGTCTCGTTCCTGTCGGGGGCGCTGGCCGGGGCCGGTGGGGTGCTGATCGGGCTGAACTTCAACGCCATCCAGCCCTACATGGGCGAGGAGATGATGCTGCGCGGCTTCGTCGTCATCATCGTCGGCGGCCTCGGCAACATCGAGGGCGCGCCGGTCGCGGGCCTGCTGCTCGGCTTCATCGAGGTGCTGACGGCCGGATACGTCTCCTCCGGCCTGAAGGATGCCGTGGGCTTCGCCATCCTGGTGCTGGTCCTGTGGACGCGGCCGCAGGGCCTGTTCGGCCGCGCCACCGCCGAGCGGGCCTGACCATGCCGCCCTGGCTCGACGATCTCCTGTGGACCTACCAGAACCTCGTCTACGATCTCGGCATCAACGGCCTGCTCGCTCTGTCGATGTATGTGGTGCTGGCGGTTGGCCAGCTCTCACTCGGCCAGGCCGCCTTCATGGGGCTCGGCGCCTATTCCTCGGCGCTGATGACGCTGTCGCTCAAGCTGCCCTTCGCCGTCGTGCTGCCTGCCTCCATCCTTGCCCCGGTGGTCTTCGCGCTGGCCATCGGCACGCCGACGCTGCGCCTGTCCGGCGTCTATCTGGCGATCGCCACCATCGGCCTCGGCGAGGTGCTGCGCGCGGTCTATCTCAATGTCGATGCGCTGGGCGGCGCCCTCGGCCTGTCCGGCATCCCGAACGTCGCGCAGGCCTGGATGATCTACGGGCTGCTCGCGCTGGCCATCCTCGTGCTGTGGCTGATCGGCCG
>JAGXAV010000146.1 GCA_018971455.1 Rhodospirillales bacterium | reverse complement strand
GGGCGTAGCTCTCATTGTCCTCGCCCCAGCCGCCGTCCTCGCGCTGGGTGGCGAGCAGAAAGGCCACGGCCCTCGCCACCGCCGGATCCTCCTCGCCCAGCCCCGCGGCGTTCAGCGCGCACAGCACCGACCAGGTGCCGTAGATGTAGTTGGTGCCCCAGCGGCCGAACCAGCTGCCGTCCGGCCGCTGGTCGCGGCGCAGCCAGGCCACCGCGCGGGCGATCACGGCGGCGTCCTCGGCATGGCCGAGCTGGGCGAGGAAGGAGACGCAGCGCGCCGTGACATCGGCGGTCGGCGGGTCGAGCAGCGCGCCGTGATCGGCAAAGGGGATGTGGTTGAGGTAGTGGTGGTCGTTGTCCGCGTCGAAGGCGCCCCAGCCGCCATCGCGGCTCTGCATGGCGACGATCCAGGCGCGGGCGGCCTGGATGGCGGGCGCGTGGGCGGGATCGCCCTCGCGGTGCAGCAGCATGCCGACCACGGCGGTATCGTCCACATCCGGGTAATGCGGATTCTCGTACTGGAATGCCCAGCCGCCCGGCGGGGCGTGCGGGCGGGCCTGCTTCCAGTCACCGGCGACGTCCAGGATCTGCTTGCCGCGCAGCCAGTGATTGGCCGCGGCGACGGCGGGGGCCGCGGCGGAATCGGCCTCGGCGACGGCGTGGCCGGCCAGTGCGGTGTCCCACACCGGCGAGAGGCAGGGCTGGCAATAGGCGCGATCGGGCGCGATGACGAGCAGCTTGTGCAAGGCCTGCCAGACGATCGCCGCGTCGGGGTGATCGGCCGGCATGCCGAGCGTGTCGAACATCATGGCGGCGTTGGCCATGGCCGGATAGATGCCGCCCAGCCCGTCCTCGCCGTTCAGGCGCGGGGTGACGAAATCGACCGCCCTGGCGATGGCGCGCGCGCGCAGTCGGGCGGGGAAATGCGGCATCGCCCATTGCAGCAGGCTGTCGAGATGCTTGAAGGCGCGGCCCCAGGCGGACCGGTAGGGGCCCCTGATCCAGTCGCGGATCTCGGCCGGCGGCGTGCGGAACAGTTCCGGCACATGGATGCCGCGCGGGTTGCGCGCGCGCGGACGGCGGGCCATCAGCACCAGCAGCGGGACGATGACGGTGCGCGACCAGTAGGACACCTTGTCCAGATGGAAGGGGAACCAGCGCGGCAGCAGCATGATCTCCACCGGCATCACCGGCACCGCGCGCCACGGCACCTCGCCGTAGAGCGCGAGCTGGGCGCGGGTGAAGACATTGGCGCGCTCCGCGCCGCCGGCGGCGAGGATGGCCGCACGGGCGCGGGCCATGTGCGGCGCGCCCGGATCGTCGCCGATCATCTTCAGGGCGAAATAGGCCTTCACGCTCGCCGAAAGATCGAAGGCGCCGTCGTGAAACAGCGGCCAGCCGCCATGGCTGCCCTGGATGTCGCGCAGATAGACGCCGATCTTGTGCTCCAGATCGACGTCGATGCGGTCGAGGAAGTGCTGGAGCAGCACGAACTCGGCCGGAATGGTGGCATCGGCTTCGAGCTCGAAGACCCAGTGGCCATCGGGCTTCTGGCGACGCAGCAGGGCGGCGCGGGCGCGCGCCACGCCATCGGCAATCGCGTCGATCGGGGGGAGGATTGTCTCGCTCGGCATGGTGGGGCTCGTGGGTCAGCCGGGCAGAATGGCCTCGGCGGCGCGGCTGCCGGACCTGATGGCACCTTCGATGGTCGCCGGCAAGCCGGTTGCCGTCCAGTCGCCCGCCAGCACCAGGTTCGCCAGCGCCAGCATGGCCTCGGGCGCGCGCGGGCCGGGGCGGCGGATTTCCTGGGCGGCGGTCGCGGCGAAGGTGGCGCGCTTTTCCTTGACCACGCGCCAGGGCGGCATCGCGGGGGACGGCATCGCGGCGGGCAGCTTCAGCGCCGCGCACACCTCCGGCCAGACCCGCGCGGCCAGCTCCTCGGCGGGCAGATCGACCAGATGGTTGGCCGCGCTGATGGTCACGGAGACGATGCCCGGCTTGATGAAGATCCATTCCGCCGTGGCGCCGACCACGCCGATGAAGCCGGCCGGCCCGGGATTGGCCTCGACGCGGAAATGCAGATTGAGAATGGCCTCGAACGCATCGGGCACGACCAGCCCGGGCAGCAGGGCGGTGGCAACCCAGGGCGGCACGGCGAGGATGGCCGCGTCGTCCGGGCCGAGCGCGATCTCGCCCTCGGCGGTGCGCAGGGCGGTGACCCGGCCGGCCGCGGTGGCGAGGCCGGCCACCCGGCGCGAGGTGTGCAGCACGCATCCGCGTGCTGCGAGCCAGGCGATGGCGGGATCGATGAAGCTTTCGGACAACCCCTCGCGCGGCACGAGGGGGGTGCAGGCCGCCCCGCCGCGCAGCAGCGTCTCGGCCACCACGGCCCCCAGCAGGCTGGCAAGCGCCGTGTCCGGCCGGGTGTTCAGGGCCGCGACGGCGAGCGGTTCGAGCAGGCGGCGGTAGAGCGGGCTCGCGGGGTCGAGCGCTTCGGCGACGCTGCCGCGCGCACGGCGCAGCGCGAGGAGCTGGCGGTACTCGCCGAGGCGCGTGCCCGGCACCCGGCGGCCCGCGCGCAGCACCCACCACGGAATGCGGCCCGGGCTGGGCCGCAGGATCCAGCTTTCGCCGCTGGCAGCATCGTAAAAAGGAAATAGCGGCCGGCCGGGGCCGGCCAGGCTGTCGCGCGCGCCGATGCGCGACAGATACGCCATAGCGGCGCGGTTGCCGGAGAGCAGCAGATGGTTGCCGTTGTCGATGCGGCATCCCAGCTCGCGGTCGAAATAGGAGCGGCAGCGGCCACCGGCGGCAGGCCCGGCCTCGTGCAGCGCGACGGCGATCCCGCGCGCGGCGAGGCTGGTCGCCGCCGACAGCCCGGCCAGCCCGGCGCCGACGACATGGATCATCGCAGCCCGTGGCGCAGCAGGATGGCGATCTTCTCGACCTTGGAGAGCTTCACCGGCACATCGAGGCGCCGCCAGCCCCGGCGCGCGAGCCGGCGCAGAATGGCGGCGTAGGTGGCGCCCATCAGCCGTGCCGGGCGCATGGCGCGGCGGTCGCAGGCGCGCATGGCGGCGTGGGCCTCCCGGAAATGCGCCTGCGCCAGGCCGGCGAGCCGGTCGCACACCCGGCCCAGCGCGGGATGCGCGAGCGCGGCCGCGGCATCGGCCGGCACGCCCTCGGCGGCGCGGAATTCCGCCGGCAGGTAAAGCCGGCCGCGCTCGGCATCTTCCTTGATGTCGCGCAGGATGTTGGTGAGTTGCAGGGCCCGGCCGAGCTCATGCGCCACGCGATCGGCCATCGGCGAGGCATCGCCGAAGGCGCGCACCGAGAGCCGCCCGACGGCGGCGGCGACGCGATCGCAATAGAGGTCGAGCTCGGCGAGGCTGGGCGCCACGATGTCGTGCTCGGCATCCATGGCCATGCCGTCGATGACGGCGGAGAAATCCTCCTGCCGCAGCCCGTAGCTCTGCACGGCGCGGCGCAGCTCGCGGGTCACCGCGTCATCCGCGGCGCCGTGATAGAGGGCCGCGATGCGGGCGCGCCAGGCATCGAGCAGCGGGCGCTTGGGCGCGAACGGGCCGGGTTCGTCGACGATGTCATCGACGATGCGGCAGAAGGCGTAGATGGCATACATCGCCTGGCGGCGCGGCGGCGGCAGGATCGCCATGCCGCGATGGAAGCTGGTGCCGGCCGCCCGCACGATGCCCTCCACCTCCTGCTGATCGGCGATGCTCATGGCAGGAAGCGCAATGCGGCAAGGATGCTGAGCACGGCATCGGATTTCGTGAGCTTCACGCGCGTCGCCACCGGGTCGCCGTGGCGCAGCCGGCGGGCGAGGCGATGGGCAAGGTTGACGATCACCGCGGTCTCCAGGCGCAGGCGGCGGTCGCGGGTGAGCGAGGGAAGCGCGCGTCCGGCGGCGTTGAGCGTGTCGCAATGGTCGAGCAGCGCATCATGGACGCGGCGCAGCCCGAGCGACATGCGCGGCGCCCGCAACGCCCCGATGGCCGCGCCATGACGGGCGAGCAGATCGGCCGGCAGATAGCAGCGATCGAGGGCTGCGAGATCCTTGCTGCCATCCTGCAGGTGGTTGAGCACCTGCAACGCCGCGCACAGCGCATCCGAGGCGGGCCAGGTCCGCGGCGATTCCCCGTGCAGGTCGAGCACGTGGCGCCCCACCGGCATGGCCGAGTAGCGGCAATAATCGAGCAGCTCCTCCCAGTCGGCATAGCGCGTCTTGGTGGCGTCGCGGCGGAAGGCGATGAGCAGCTCGGTGGAGTGGCGCGGGGTGACGCCGGTCTCGGCGAGGCTGGCGCGCAGCGCCGCGGCACTCGGGCTGCCGGTATCGCGCCGGCCGAGCAGCACCGCCTCCATGATGTCGAGCCGCGCGATCTTGTCCTCGGCCGCGAGGGTCGGGCTGTCGGCGATGTCGTCGGCGTTGCGGGCGAAGGCGTAGAAGGCGTGAACGTGCCGGCGCAGCCGTGCGCTGATCAGCGCCGAGCCGACGGGAAAATTCTCCGCGCCGCGATCCTTGCCCGACCATTCCTCGACGGAGGCGAGGGTCGTGCTCATGCGTGGCCCTGCCCGTAGGCGCGGCTTTTCCACACCACACCGCGGCCGCGATGGTAATTCCACGCCGCGCCAATGGTCGCCGCCATGTAGAACAGCGCGATCAGCGGCAGCGCGGGCGCCCAGAGCGGCGAGCGGCCGAAGCGGTGAAGGGTCGGCCAGAAGCTGCCCGCCATCAGCGCCCAGGCGAGCGCGCCGCTCCACGAATGCCAGGCCAGTGCGGCGAGCGGCGGCACCAGGAACACCAGCGCCAGGCCCAGCGTGGTCAGCACCAGCAGCGCCGGCGAATTGCGCAGTTGCACATAGGCCGAACGCGTCACCATCGTCCAGATGTCCGCGAAACGCGGATAGGGGCGGATGGAACGCGCCTGCGTGCTGTGGGCGAGGCGGATGCGCCCGCCGCGCTTGACCGCGCGGGCCAGCGCCACGTCGTCGATCAGGGCGGTGCGGATGGCGGCGATGCCGCCGGTGCGCGCCAGCGCCCGCCGGCGGATCAGAACCGTGCCGCCGGCCGCTGCGGCCGTTGCGCGCAGCGGATCATTGACCCACGCGAACGGATAGAGCAGCGCGAAGAAATAGACGAAGGCCGGCACCAGCGCGCGCTCGGCAAGGCTCTCGCAATGCAGGGACACCATTTCGCTGACCATGTCCGAGCCGTCTTCGATGGCGGCGACCAGGGTCGCGACATGGCCCGGGTCATGGGCGATATCCGCGTCCGTCAGCAGCAGCATCTCCTCGTCCGTGGCGTCGATGCCCTGGTGCACCGCCCACAGCTTGCCGGCCCAGCCGGCGGGGCGCGGGCGGCCCTGGAGGATGGTGAGGCGGTCCGCGCCGGCGAGGCCGGCGGCAATGGCGGCCGTGCCGTCATCGCTGTTGTCATCAACGAGGACGACGCGCAGCGGGCCGGCATAATCCTGCGCCAGCAGCGAGCCGACGCTGCGCGCGATCACCGCCGCCTCGTCGCGCGCCGGCACGATGACACAGACCGGCGGCGCGGATTTCGGCGACGCCGCCGCCAGCACCGGGCCGGCCTGCCAGAAGCGCCCGTGCAGCAGCACCAGATAGAGCCACACCGCGAGCGACAGAATCGCCAGGCCGATCACCGCGGCACCATGCCGGCCGCGCGAAACCAGGCCACCGCATCGGCCACTGCCTCGCGCGCCGGGCGCGGCGCATAACCGAGTTCGGCGATCGCCTTGGCGGACGAGAAGAACATCGTTTTCCGGGCCATGCGCAGATGGTCGCGCGTCACCAGCGGCGTGGCCCCGGTCAGCCGCGCGAACCCCTCGCGGGCCAGCGCCAGCGGCCATAGCGGCGCGCGCGGCAGGCGGATGCGCGGCGGCCGGCGCCCGGCCACCTCGGCGACCAGGCCGAGTAGCGCGGCCAGCGTGAGGTTTTCGCTGCCCAGAATGTAGCGCTCGCCGATCCGCCCGCGCTCCAGCGCCAGCAGATGGCCCTCGGCCACGTCATCAACATGCACGACGTTAAGCCCGGTATCGATATAGGCGGGCACGCGGCCG
>JAGXAV010000145.1 GCA_018971455.1 Rhodospirillales bacterium | reverse complement strand
GATCTTGCCGCCGCCGTGCTGGCGGTCGCCGGGCGCGTACAGGCCGGCTGGCAGGCCGCCCATGGCGGCATCTTCCATGCCGCCGGCGGCGGGGCGACCAGCTGGCACGGGCTGGCCGTCGCCACCTTCGAGGAGGCGGCGCGCCACGGCGTGCCGATGCCCGCCATCGCCCCCATCGCCACCGCCGACTGGCCGACCCCGGCCCGGCGTCCGGCCGATTCGCGGCTCGATTGCAGCCGCCTCGCCGAGGTTTTCGGCCATGTCCTGCCGCCCTGGCGCGACGGTCTGGCGCGCACCATCGAGGCCATCTTCGCCGCCCCGCCGGCCGCCAGGTAGCCGCGCCCATGGCGCAAGCCGAGCCCCGCGTCACCATCCTGCTCTCGACCTATAACGGTGCCCGCTTCCTCGCCGAGCAGCTCGACAGCCTGCTGGCGCAGAGCCACGCCAACTGGCGGCTGCTGTGGCGCGACGACGGCTCGCAGGATGCCACCCGGGCGCTGATGGAGGATTTCGCGGCCCGCCTCGGCCCTCAGCGCTGCGTCGAGCTGGCGCAGCCGGCTGGGCGCATGCGCGCCACCGGCAGCTTCCTCGCCCTGCTGCGTGCCGCAGCACCCGAACTCGGCCCGGCCGAGCTGGTCGCCTTCGCCGACCAGGACGATGTCTGGCTTCCCGAAAAACTCGCCCGCGGCGCCGCGGCCCTGGGCGACATGCCGACGAGCGAGCCCGCGCTCTACTGCGCCCGCCAGATGCTGGTGGACGCCGCACTGCGCCCGCTCGGCCTGTCCCACCCGCTCGACCGACCGGTGGCGTTCCCCGCCGCCCTCGCGCAGAACGTCACCACCGGCTGCACCATCATGATGAACGCCGCCGCCGCCCGGCTGGTCGCCGACAGCGAGGCCCCGCCGGCGACGCTGCACGATTGGTGGTGCTACCTGGTGGTCACCGCGCGCGGCGGGCGGATGGTCTGCGACGCGGAGGCGGTGGTGCAGTACCGCCAGCACAAGGCCAATCTGGTCGGCGCGCCGCGCTCCAAGGTGCGCCGGGCCTGGGCGGCCATCGGGCGCGGCCCCTCGGTGTTCATGAACGTGCTGCGCCAGCACGTCGCCGCCCTGGCCGCGCAGCCGCATCTGCTCTCGCCGGGCGCGGCGCGCCAGGTCGCCGCGCTGGACCGGGCGCTGAAGGGTGGCATGGCCGGCCGCCTCACGGTGCTGCGCCTGCCCGGCCTGCGCCGCCAGACCTGGCAGGAGACGGCGCTGTTCTGGCTCTGGTTCGTCATCGGCTGACCAGCCGCCCACGGCCAGCGCGGCGCGCAGATGGGCCGGCGGCGGGGCGGTGGCGGCCGGCTCCGGCTCCAGCCTGAGGCGGATGGATCGCGCCAGCAGATGCAGCGGCCCGCTGCCGTCGCCATACACCGCATCGCCCAGCAGCGGACAGCCGATGGATGCGCAATGGGCGCGCACCTGATGGGTGCGCCCGGTGCGCGGCCGCACTTCGAGCCAGGCGAGCCCCGCCGCCGCGCCGCGCAGCCGCCATTCGGTCACCGCCGCCTGCCCGCCCGGCCCGGCGAGCATGCGCCAGCCGCGCGCCTCGCTCTGCTTGCGCAGCGGCAGGGTGATGGTCCCCGCCTCGCCCGGCGGCCGGCCGCGCACCACCGCCCAGTAGACCTTTTCCGCCCGCCCGGCGGCGAACTCCGCCTGCGCGGCCAGCAGGGCGGCCCGGCGCAGGGCGACGACCAGGCAGCCGGCGGTGTCGGCGTCCAGCCGATGGACGAGCCACGGCCCGTCGCGCCGGCGCGACAGGGCGGGAAAGCACGCCTCGACGCTCGGCCCGCCGCCCGGCCCGGGATGCACCTTGAGCCCGGCCGGCTTGTCGAGCACGACGAAGCGCGCATCGCGGAAGAGGATCGGTATGTCCATCCGGCCCAGCATAGGGCAGAACGGCGCCCGCCCTCATTGTCCCTGCCCGGAGAGTGCCGTCATGCGGTTCCGCTTCCTGCTGCCCGCCGCCCTGCTCGCCGCCGCCGCACCCGCCCCGACGCTCGCCCAAACGCCGGCGCCAGCCATCGCCGGGGCGCCCGCCGTGCCGCAGGCCTGGGCGCGCGCCACCATTCCCGGCGCGCCGACCGCCGCGGTCTATCTGACCATCCGGGGCGGAACCACGGCGGACCGGCTGATCGCCGCCGCCACCCCGCTCGCCCAGGCCGCCGAACTGCACGAGACGGTGCGCGACGGCGACATCATGCGCATGCGCACGCTGCCGGACGGCCTGCCGGTGGCGGCGGGCCAGACG
This sequence comes from Rhodospirillales bacterium, assembly GCA_018971455.1. Taxonomy (GTDB): domain Bacteria; phylum Pseudomonadota; class Alphaproteobacteria; order Acetobacterales; family Acetobacteraceae; genus REEB85. Next base: position 3,810 of record JAGXAV010000145.1, on the reverse strand, counting down.
CTCGCCTTCGGCCCGGGCGGTTATCACATCATGCTGACCGGCCTGCGCCACGGCCTCACCAGGGGCGAGCATTTCCCGCTCAGCCTGACCTTCCGGCACGCCGGCACGATGCAGGTGACCGTCACCGTCGAGTCCGCCGGCGCCAGCGGCATGGGCGGCATGGACATGAAGGGCGGCGCCATGCCGAGCATGCCGGGCATGGGAGGCATGGATATGGGCGGCACCCACAAGCCATGAAGCATGACACCATCTGCGGCGCCAACGCGGTCGCCGCCGTCTTCGCGCGGCGGCCGGCCGAGGTGCTGCGGCTGTTCTACGTGCCGGCGCAGCGGCCGCTGGTCGGTGAGTGGTGCGCCGTGCTGGCGGCGGCGAAGAAGCCCTACCGCATGGTCGAGGCCGAGGAGCTGGCGACCATCGCCGGCACCACTCATCACGGCGGCGTTGTGGTCGCGGCCAAGCCGCGCGTGCCGGCCATTCTCGACCTGGCGGCGCTGCCCCGCTGCAAGCTGCTGCTGGTGCTGGACGGCATCGGCAACCCGCATAATCTCGGCGCCATCGCCCGCTCGGCGGCGTTCTTCGGCGTCAAGGCGCTGCTGCTCGGCGAGGGCCTCGGCCACGCCATGCCGTCCGACGCCGCCTACCGCACCGCCGAGGGCGGGCTGGAGTTCCTCGATCTCTACCGCACCCGCGACCTGCCGCGCGCGCTGGGCTGGCTGGAGCCGCATTACCGCAGCGTCGCCGCCTCCCTGGGGCGCGCGGCCGCCCCGCTCGCCGATCTGCCGCGCGACCGTCCGGTGGCACTGGTGCTCGGCAACGAGGAGACCGGCGTCTCGCCGGCCGTGCTGGCGGCCTGCCGGCGCGAGGTGCGCATTGCCGGAAGCGGCCGGGTGCAGAGCCTGAACGTGGCGCAGGCGGCGGCCGTGCTGCTGCACGAGCTCACCGGCTGACCATGCGCATCCACGTCCAGAACGACGCCCACGACCCGCACTTCGCCATCACCCCGGCGCAATGGGCGCAGGCGGCCGAGCTGGCCGGCGAGCCGGCGCACGCGGTGAGCTTCGGCGACGACCCGGGAGCCCTGGCCGCCGCCCTGCAATCGGCGGAGATGCTGATCGCCGGGCCGGCGACCCTCGCCGCCCACCGGCCGCTCGCAGCACCCCATCTGCGGCTGATCTTCTGCACCGCCGCCGGGGTGGACCGGCTGCTGCCGCTGGACTGGCTGCCGGCCGGGGCGGCACTGCTCAACAATCGCGGCGCACATGGCGCCAAGGTCGGCGAATACGTCGCCATGGCGCTGCTCATGCTGGGAAGCGGCCTGCCGGCGATGCTGCGGAACCAGCGCGCCCACGCCTGGCGGCCCCTGTTCACGCCCACCCTGCGCGATCGTCAGGTGGTGGTGGTCGGCGCCGGCGATCTTGGCGGGGCGGCGGCCGGCGCGGCGCGGCGTTTCGGCGCGCGGGTCACCGGCGTGCGCGCCAGCGGCGCCCCGCACCCGGATTTCGACCGCATGGTGGCGGCCGACGCGCTCGATTCGGTGCTGCCGGGCGCCGATTTCCTGGTGCTCGCCTGCCCGCTGACCGACGCCACGCGCCACCTGCTCGACGCGCGGCGGCTGGCGCTGCTGCCCCGCCATGCCGGGGTGGTCAATGTCGGCCGCGGCGCGCTGCTCGACCAGGCCGCCCTCGCCGCCGCCCTGCGCGAGGCCAGGCTGGGCGGCGCGGTGCTCGACGTGGTCAGCCCCGAGCCACTGCCGGCGGGCGACCCGCTATGGGACGCGCCCAACCTGATCCTCACCCCCCACGTCGCCGCCGACGATCCCACCCGCTACAGCGCCCACACGCTGGAGATCGTCTTTCGCAATCTGCGAGCCGGGCGCGCGGGCCTCGCCTATCCGAACCGGGTCGATCCCGGCCGCGGCTACTGACGGGTTGGTCCAGAAGAAGGTCAGCTCGTGTTTGTTATGGAACATATGCATCACCCGCCCGCCCGGGATGGCGGCGAAGGCGGCGGTGGCGTCATGGTCGGTCTCGCCCTGGAATTTCAGCGTGGCGACGATGCGCCCGACCAGGCCGGAGGCGATCCACGGCGCCAGCATGGCGTGCAGCCGGGCGGGATAGGCGATGATGTCGCTGAACAGCCAGTCCACCCGCTCCGGCGCCAGCGCAAACGCGCTCTCAAGGCGCATCGTCACCCCGGGCATGGCGGCGACCCTGGGGTCGAGCGGGGCCTTGTCCACCGCCGTCACGCGCGCGCCGAGGGCGGCGATGGCCCAGCTCCAGCCGCCGGGGGCGGCGCCGAGGTCGAGACATTCCTGGCCGGGGCGCGGCCAGTCGCCCAGGCGGGTGCAAGCTTCCCACAGCTTCAGATAGGCGCGGCTCGGCGGGCCGGCGCGATCCTCGACGAAGCGGCACTCGCCGTTGACGAAGGGGCTCGACTTGGTCGGGCTGGCCAGCAGCCGGTCGGGCGCGAGCAGGGTCCAGGCGCCGAGATGGCCGGTCGGCGCCGGTTCGGGAAAGACCAGCGGGCGCGCCTTCACCGGCGGCAGGCGGGCGGCGATCAGCGCGGCGCGGCGGTGGTGGTCAATATTGTAGGCCTGCCAGTTGCGCTGCATGGCGCGCAGCGCGTCGGCGGCGGCCTTCACCGAGGGGGCGGCGATTTCGCGCGGCGCGGTCCAGGTGTCGAGCGCCCAGGCGCTGGCCACGGGCGGCGCGGGCGAGAGCGCGAGGCGGCCATGCCAGGCGGCGATGGGCGCGCCGGCGCGGCGCAGCTCCTCCGCCAGCGTCGCCTCCAGGCCCTCGGGGGCGAGATAGGCGGCGCCGATCACCGGGCGCGCCAGGCGGACAGAGCGAGCAGCGCCCAGCCGATCATCAGCAGGACGCCGCCGGTGGGGGCAATGGCGGGAAGCCGCAGCCCACCCAGCGCCAGGGCATAGACGGCGCCGCAGAACAGCAGCGTGCCGAGCGCGAAGGCCGCCCCGGCGAGGTCGGCGAGGCGCCCGCCGCGCGGCGCCCACAGCCCGGTGAACAGCAGGGCGGCGGCATGCCAGCCCTGGATCTGGATGCCGTCGCGGACCATCTGCTGGCCCGCCGGATCGAGCAGCCGGGGCAGCAGATGGGCGGCGGCGGCGGCGAAGGCCACGCTGAGCAGGCCGGCCAGCGCGCCGAGGGAAATCCAGGTTTTTGTCATGCTGCTCCGCCTACCGCCTGTTCTGGCGCAAGCGCGCCGTATAGAAGCTGAAAAATGCCACGCGGTGACCTGTTTCCCGAGATCGGACCGTTCGAGACCGGCTACCTGCCGCTCGACGCCACCCATGTGATGTATTGGGAGCAGGTCGGCAATCCGCATGGCGTGCCGGTGCTGTTCCTGCATGGCGGGCCGGGCGCCGGCGCCGGGGTGGTCCATCGCCGCTTCTTCGATCCGCTGCACTGGCGCGTGGTGATCTTCGACCAGCGCGGCGCCGGGCGCTCGCGGCCGATGGGCGAACTCGCCGGCAACACCACCCCGGCCCTGGTCGGCGACATCGAGGCGCTGCGCCGCCATCTCGGCATCGAGCGCTGGCTGCTGTTCGGCGGCTCCTGGGGCTCCACGCTCGCCCTGGCCTACGCGCAGGCGCACCCGGAGCGGGTGGCGGCCTGCGTGCTGCGCGGCGTGTTCCTCGGCCGGCCGCAGGAGCTCGACTGGTTTCTGCACGGCATGGCGGCGGTGTTCCCCGATGCCCATGCGCAATTCGCCGGCTTCCTGCCGCAAGCCGAGCGCGGCGACCTGCTGGCCAGCTACCTGCGCCGGCTGACCGACCCCGACCCGGCGGTG
>JAGXAV010000144.1 GCA_018971455.1 Rhodospirillales bacterium | reverse complement strand
CATGGGGGTGAGCCGTTGCAGATCGTCGAAGGTGAACCTCAGCGCCTTGATGCGCTCGGCGGCGTCGCGGTTGCGTTCCTCCAGCGCGGCAACAAAGCGGGTTTCGACCTGACGATCGAGATTGTTGAAGATTTCGGCCATCATCTCGTGGGCATCGCGCCGGGTGCTGCGGGCGAGGTTGGACATGAACTCGGCGCGCAGCGTCCTCTCGACACCTTCGAGGACGTCCTTCTGCACACTCTCCATGCGCAGCATCCGCATGACGACTTCCATCGCGAAGCCTTCGGGCAGCATGGCGAGGACGCGGGCGGCATGGTCCGAGCGCACCTTGGAGAGCACCACGGCGACGGTCTGCGGGTATTCGTTCTTGAGATAGTTGGCGAGTACGGCTTCGTGGACATTGCCGAGCTTGTCCCACATGGTCCGCCCGGCGGGGCCGCGGATCTCCTCCATGATCTGTAGGACGCGGTCGCGCGGCAGGGTCTTCAGCAGGAGGCGCTCGGTGTTCTCGAAGCTGCCGACGAGGCTGCCGGCGCCGCCGAGATTGTCGGCGAAATCGTGGCAGAGCCGCTCGATCACCTCCGAGCGCACCGGGCCCAGCTGCGCCATCGCCGAGGAGATTTCCTTAATCTCGTCCTCGTGCATCATGCTGAAGAGCTGGGCGCAATTCTCGTCGCCGAGTGCCAGCATCAGGGCCGCCGCCTTCTGCGCGCCGGTCAGACCGGCGGCGACATCATTGGGCGGCATCAGCCGGCCCCCTGCTGCATCCAGGCCCGAACGATCGAGAGGCTCTCATCGGGATGCTTCTGCACCAGGTCGGACAGCTTGCGCAGGGCGGAGGCCTTGAGCTGTCCATCGACATTGGCAAGGCTTATCCAGCTCTCATCGCCTGCGGCCGCCTCGAGGCTGGCGGAGCCGGCGTCCGGGCCGCTCCCCGCGGGCCCGCCGAGCAATGGCAGGGAGGGCGCGGCCCGGATGGCGGCGCGCGCCTCACCGGCAGGGCGATTGCTTTCCAGGCGCTCCGTGTTCGCCGCCGGCAAGGCGGTCAGGCGAAGGATCATCGGGCGGAACACGAGCAGCAGCGCGACGAGCACGGTCAATGCCAGCAGGCCGGTCTGCGCCAGCGGCAGAAGCTGCGCCTGGTTGATCGCCATGCCGAGAAGCCGGTGCACGGGCGGCGCCGGGATATCCGGCCCCGTTGCAAACGGCATGCTGATCACCTGCACGCTGTCGCCGCGCTTGGCATCGAAGCCGATGGCGGCCTTGACGAGCTCGGTCAGGTTCTTGAGGTCGGCGGGCGGCAGCGGCTGCCAGACCGGTTTGCCCGCGGCATCCTTGCCCATCTTCCCATCGACCATCACGGCGATGCTGATGCGGCTGACCTGCGGCTGGTCGGTGATGATCGTGCGAACGGTCTTGTCGATTTCGTAATTGGTCGTCTCCCGGCGCTTCTGCTCCTTGCTGCCGGCCGTCGTGGTGGCGGCCGCGGCGTTGGGCAGGTTGTTCTGCACCGAGACGCCGGTCTGCGGATCGCTGCTCTGGCTGGTATCGGACGAGGTCTGCGTGCTGCGCACCACCTGGCCGTCCGGGTTGAACTTCTCCAGGGATTCCTTGGTTTTCTGGAAATTCATGTCGATCGAGGCCTCAGCGCGCACATGGCCGGGGCCGAGCGTGCGGGCGAGCATATCCTCCACCGCGCGCGAGAGGCGCATTTCCAGCGCGTAGCGCGTCTGGTCGTTCTTGCTGGTGCCGTCGAGGCCGATCTGGGCATCGCCGGCGCGGGCAAGAAGATTGCCGCGGCTGTCGATGAGGGTGACGTTCTGCGGGCGCATGCCCGGCACCGCCGCGGCAACCAGATTGACGATGGCGAGCACCGTCTCATGGTCGACCGGACGCGCGGCGACCGTGGTGATGACGACGGAGGCTTGCGGCGTCGGCCGGTCACGGGCGAAGGGTTCACGCGAGGGCAGGGCGAGATGGACGCGGGCGGCGCGGATGCCGCTGATGGCGCGGATGGTGCGGCTCAGCTCGCCTTCCATGGCGCGCAGCTTGTTGATGTTCTGTTCGAACTGGCTGGCGGTGAAGGCGTTCTGCCGGTCGAAGATTTCATAGCCGATGGAGCCGCCGGAGGGCAGGCCCTGCCGGGCGAGCAGCAGCCGGGTGGTGGCCACCTCCCCGGCCGGCACCAGGATTTCCGTGCCGCCATTGCGGACTTCGCTGGCGATGTGCTGCTGGTGCAGCTGGGCTATGATCTGGCCCGCCTCGCGCAGGTCGAGATCGGCATAGAGCAGCGCCATGGTCTGGCCCGGCGTGTGCAGCGTCAGCACGGCGAACAGGCCGAGGGTCGCCAACGCCACCAGGGCAACGGCGATCAGGCGCGGCGCGCCGAGCGCCTTGAGCCCGTCCAGCATGGCGTTCATGGGAGCAGCGGCCTCATGAAGGCAGTTTTTGCGCTTTGGTCATCGGTGCGGCACCGTTTCGGCAGGGACGTGAATTGGCCTTGGGCAGGATGGCATCGTCGATGCAGCGCTGCCGGGCGAAGCGGGCGGACGCGGCGTCGGGGCGCAAGATGGCGGGGCGGGTCCTAACAAACCCCTAACCGGGCGGCATTTCTTGCCGGGTGACGGGCCTTGCCGGGACGCCGCACGGGTGGCTAGGTAACATCTCCCGCCGCAGGCCGAGCACCCCGAATGCCCTCATATGCCGACGCCGCCAACCCGGATATTCTCGAGCGCATTCCGCTCGATGCGCGCGTCGTGCTCGATGTCGGCTGCGGCGGCGGCGCGCTCGGTGTCGAATACAAGCGGCGCAACCCGGCGGCGCGTTTCCTCGGCATCGAATGCGATCCGGACGCGGCCCGGATTGCCGAGGGGCGGCTCGATGCCGTGGCGCAGGTCGATGTCGAGGCCGAGCCGCTGCCGTTCGCCGAGGCCGCGGTCGATTGCATCATCTATGGCGATGTCCTGGAGCATCTGCGCGATCCGTGGCGCGTGCTGCGTGCCCAGGCGCGCCTGCTGACGCCCTCGGGCAGCGTGCTGATCTGCATGCCGAACATCGAGCACTGGAGCTTCGCCGAGAGGCTGCTGCGCGGCACCTGGGATTATGAGCCGCAGGGGCTGTTCGATGCGACCCATCTGCGCTGGTTCACCTTCGAGATGACACGCCGCGCCCTGCTCGAGGCGGGGCTCGCGCCGGTCGATGTCACGCCGCGCATCTTCGATCTTGACCGCGCCCAGGAGTTTGCCCGGGCGATGCGCCCGGCGCTTGCCGCACTCGGGATCGACCACGATTCCTATCTTGCGCGCGCGGCGCCGCTGCAACTGGTCTGGCGGGCCCGCCGGCAGCCGGTGGAGACGCTGCATATCGTCTCCACCATGCTGGAGCCGGTGGGTGGCGTGAGCGAGGTGCGGGTGACGGCGCCCTTGCAGGCGATGATGACCGATCCGTCGGTCGACGCGCGCGTCGTCAATGGTCTCGATATCGCGACCCTGCCGGAGCAGGGGCCGCGCATCTTCATCTTTCATCGCCCGCTTCTGGTCGGCGAGCCGGGGCTCGCGGTCGTCCGCGCGCTGCATGCCAAGGGGTATGTGGTGGTCTGCGAGTTTGACGATCACCCCGACTACATTCCGGTTCTCCAGCAGCCCGACATCCAGAATTTCCGCACCATGCACGCGGTCCAGACCTCGACGGCGCCGCTCGCCGAGGTGCTGCGGCGCGACTGCCCGGAGGTGATGGTGTTCCCGAACGCCGTCAGCCGATTGCCGCCGGTGCGCAACTTCGCTGAGCCGGGCCGGCTGACGCTGTTCTTCGGCGGACTCAACCGCGAGGAGGAATGGCCTGCCTACCTGCCGGCGCTGAATGCGGTTGCGCATCTCGCCGGGCCGCGGCTGCATTTCCGGATCGTCAATGATCGCGGACTGTTCGATGCGTTGCAGACGCCGCACAAGAGCTTCACGCCGCTATGCGACTACGACACCTATCTCGATCTGCTCGGCGGCAGCGAGATCTCGTTCATGCCGTTGCAGGATACGCCGTTCAACCGGTGCAAATCGGATCTGAAATTCCTCGAGGCCGCCGCCCATCGGGTGGTGGCGCTCGCCAGCCCGCCGGTTTATGGGGCGAGCATCGCCAACGGGCAGACCGGGTTGCTGTTCCAGGATGCCCAGGAATTGCAGCACCGGCTTCTGCACCTGGTCGCCGACCCCGCGGCCGGGCGCGCGCTGGGCGATGCCGCGCGGGCGCAGGTGGCGCAGCACCGCATGCTGGCCTACCAGGTCGGCCGCAGGATCGCCTGGTATCGCGACCTGTGGGCGCGCCGCGACAGCCTGCATCGCGACCTGCTGGCCCGGGTGCCGGAGCTGGAGCCGAGCCGCTTCGCCGCGGTGCTGGCGCAGGACTGAGGCGCCACCCGCAGGGCGCGCGACGGGCGCGATTTCGCCCATGGCGCGGCCTCGGCGCGATGGTATGATGGCGGCATGAATTTTCGTCGGTTGATGGCCTGGATCGGGCGCGGGAATGCGCGGTTGCAGCGCGGGCTCGCCTGGTTCAGTTATGGCGCGAGCTTCCTGCGCGGCCCGCGCCATGTGCGCCATGCATGGCCCGAGGGCACGGTGCCGCTCGGCCGGCGCGTGGCGCTGTTCATTCATTTTGATGCCCAGGGCGCGGTGCGCCCGCATGTCCTGCATTACGTCCGGGCGTTGCGCGATGCCGGGCTCAGCGTGGTGTTCATCACCAATTCAGGGCGGCTGCGCCCCGAGGCGATGGCGGCCCTGCAGCCGCTCTGCGCCGGCGTGCTGGTTCGCCGCAACATCGGCTATGATTTCGGCGCGATGCGCGAGGGGCTGGAATATCTCGGCCTGCCCCGCGCCGAGACCGAGATGGTGCTGCTGGTCAATGACAGCGTCTATGGCCCGCTCGGCCCGCTCGATGACATGCTGGCAAGGATCGATTTCACGGCGGCCGATCTGTGGGGCGCCACCGAGAGCTGGCAGCGGCGCTACCACCTGCAATCCTATTTCGTGGCGGCCGGCCGGCGGGCGCTCGACAGCGCGGCATGGCGCACGTTCTGGAGCTCCGTGCGGCCGGTGAAATCCAAATCCTGGGTGATCAGCCGCTATGAGGTCGGGCTGACGCAGAAGCTCCTGCGCGCCGGGCTGCGCTGTGCGGCGATCTTCGCCTATCGCGACCTGGTGCCGGACGTCGATGTGTCGGCCCTCGCGGTGCCGATCGACAGCGGGACCTCGATTGTCGATCCGCTGCTGACCATGCGCCGCATCCATGCCCATCATGTCCGCCACCACGCGGTGACGCGCACGCCGCTCAATCCGACCTCGGATCTGTGGCGCCAGCTGCTGCATGCCGGCTTCCCGTTCATCAAGCGCGAGCTGCTGCGCGAGAACCCGACGCAGGTCGCCGACATCGTCGATTGGAGCGACACCGCACGGCAGCAATTCGGTGCGCTTCCGAATTTCATCGAGCGCGATCTTCAGCGCGCGATGAAGAACCGGGTGCCGTAGCGGGCCGGTTGGCCGTCTCGGCGCGGGCGGCCCGGACGCGACGGTCCGGTCCGCCCGATGCCGCCGGCTAGACTTTCTCGACCTGGCTGTATTCCAGCTCGACCGGGGTCGAGCGGCCGAAGATCGAGACGCTGACCTTCACGCGGCCCTTCTCCTCGTCCACTTCCTCGACAGTGCCGTTGAAGCTGGTGAACGGACCATCGGCGACGCGCACCTGCTCGCCGATTTCGAACAGGATGGCCGGACGGGGACGCTCCACGCCCTCCTGGGTCTGCTTCATGATGCGCTCGGCCTCGGCCTCGGAGATCGGGCTCGGGCGGGTCTTCGTGCCGAGGAAGCCGGTGACCTTGGGGGTGTCCTTGACCAGATGCCAGGCATCGTCGGACAGCTCCATCTTCACCAACACGTAGCCGGGGAAGAATTTGCGCTCGGCATTGACCTTCTGGCCGCGGCGCAGCTCGACCACCTCCTCGGATGGCACCAGCACTTCGTCGAAATGGTCGGCGAGGCCCTTCTGGGCGGCCTGTTCCTTGATCTGCTGGGCGATCTTCTTCTCGAAGCCGGAGTAGACGTGAACGACGTACCAACGCTTGGC
>JAGXAV010000143.1 GCA_018971455.1 Rhodospirillales bacterium | reverse complement strand
CTGCCCCGTGTCGGCGCGAGCAGGCCGGTCGCCGCGTTGGCGATGGTGGTCTTGCCGCAGCCTGATTCGCCGACCAGCCCCAGCGTCTCGCCGGCTTCGATGCGCAGCGACACGCCATCGACGGCGCGCACCGCGGCGCCGCCGCGGGCGGGGAAGTGCACGGCGAGATCGGCGATCTCCAGCACCGCGCTCATCCGACGCGCTCGGCGTGGAAGCAGGCGCTGTGACGCCCGCCGCCGAGGTCGCGCAGCGGCGGTGCCTGCGCCGTGCAGCGCGCATCGGCAAGCGGGCAGCGTTCGGCGAAGCGGCAGCCGGCGCCGAAGGCGCCCGGCATCGGCACGCGCCCCTCGATCACCGCGAGGCGGGATTTCGGCGTGTCCGCGAGGCGCGGAATGGCGGCGAGCAGGAGCGCCGTATAGGGGTGGCGCGGGGCCGCGAAGAGCGCGCCGACCGGCCCGGTCTCGGCGATGCGCCCGGCATACATCACCGCCACCCGGTCGGCGATGTCGGCGACCACGCCCATGTCGTGCGTGATCAGCAGCACCGCGGTGCCGCGCTCAGCGGCGAGGCGGCGCAGCAAGGCGAGGATCTGGGCCTGGATGGTGACGTCCAGCGCCGTGGTCGGCTCGTCGGCGAGCAGCAGGGCGGGGCGGGCGATCAGCGCGCAGGCGATCATGACGCGCTGGCACATGCCGCCGGAGAGCTCGAACGGATACTGGTCGATGCGCCGCTCGGGGTCGGACAGGCCGACCTCTTCGAGCATGGCGCGCACGGCCGGACGGGCACGCGCCAGTGGCAGGCGCAGCGCCTCGGCGATCTGCGCGCCGACGGTGGCGAGCGGATCGAGCGCCGCCTGCGGCTCCTGGAAGATCATCGACAGGGCGCGCCCGCGCAGGCGGCGCATCGCGGAGTCCGGCAGGGCGGTGATGTCCTGCCCGGCGACGCGGATGCGACCGCCCTGGTGGCGCACCGCATCCGGCAGCAACCGCATCACCGCCTGGGCCGTGAGCGACTTGCCGCAGCCCGATTCACCGACCATCGCCACCACCTCGCCCGCCGCGACGGCGAGGCTGACACCATCGACGACCCGCGCCGCGGCGATGGACAGGCTCAGCTCCTCGATCTCCAGCGCGGGCGGGGCCGGCGTCATTTCGGCTGGTAGGTGCCGATGGAGTTGCCGCCATCGACGCTGACCACCGCGCCCGTGATGTAGGAGGCGGCGGGCGAGCAGAGGTAGAGCACCATGCCGGGCGTGTCGTCCGGCCCGCTGGTGCGGCCGAGCGGGATGCGCGCCGTCATCCGCTCCACGTAGTCATCGGGCAGCAGGGAGAAATCGCTGCCCGGGGCGAAGCCCGGCTCGACCACGTTGACGCGGATGCGGTGCGGCGCGAGCTCCAGCGCCTGGCCCTTGGAAAGGCGTTCGAGCGCGGTCTTGGACATGCAGTAGGTGACCGAGCCGGTGGGCATCTGGCGGGCGGCGCCGGAGCCGATGTTGACGAAGGCGCCGGCGACGTGGTGCTGGATCATCAGGCGCGCCATCGCCTGGGTGACCAGGAACGGCGCGCGCACATTGACGCTCATGATGCGGTCGAACTCGGCCTCGGCGAGGTCGATCAGCGGGCCGGTGCGCGGATAGACCCCGGCATTGTTGATGACGATGTCGGGCGCGCCCCAGGCGCCCGCGACGAGGGCGGCGAGGGCGGCGATCGAGGCCGAGCTGGTCAGGTCCGTGCCGTGCAGCAGGGTGCGCGCGGGATCGAGGCCGAGCTTCGTCGTCACGCCGGGCAGCAGGTCGGCGCGCATGTCGGACAGGCACAGCACGGCGCCGGCGCGGGCGAAGGCCGCCGCGATCCAGCCGCCATAGATGCCGGCCGCGCCGGTGACCACCACGCGCTTGCCGTCGAAGGAACGCTCGTTCATGGGACTCTCCTAACGTGTCGCGGAACGGGGATCGAGCCGGTCGCGCAGCCAATCTCCCAGCAGGTTGACGCTCAGCACCAGCAGGAACAGGGCCGCGCCCGGAAAGACCGTGAGCCACCAGGCGCGGGCCACATAGTCGCGCCCGGCGCTCATGATCGAGCCCCAGGAGGGCGTGGGCGGCTGGATGCCGAGGCCGAGGAAGGACAGTCCGGCCTCGAACAGGATCATCAGCCCGAATTCGCTGGTGGCGACGACCAGGAGAGGGCCGGCGATGTTGGGCAGGATGTGGCGCAGCAGGATGCGCCATGGCCGGCACCCGGCCATCTCGGCGGCGCGGATATAGGGCAGGGCCGCGACCTGGAGCGTCTGCGCGTAGGCGACGCGCGTGTAGCGCGGCCAGCGCGTCAGCCCGAGCACCAGCACCAGCTTGACGAAGCCCGGGCCAAGCACGGCCACGGTGAGGACGGCGAGCAGGATGGCCGGAATCGACAACATGCTATCCACCAGCCGCATGATGACGATCTCGCTCCAGCCGCGGCGCCAGCCGGAGAGCAGGCCGAGCAGGCTGCCGGTGGCGAGCGAGACCGCGACCGACGAGGCGGCGACGGCGAGCGAGGCGCGCGCGCCGAAAATCAGCCGCGACAGCAGATCGCGGCCGAGATCGTCGGTGCCGAGCAGAAAACGGCCGGCGCGCAGCGCGGTGCCGGGTGGGCGCAGGCGGGCCAGCAGCGACTGGTGCAACGGATCGTAGGGCGCGAGCAGGGGGGCGGCGAGCGCCATCACCACGAAGCCGGCCAGGATGGCGAGCAGCAGGAGAATGGCGGGCGGCGGGCGGCGCATCACGGGCCGCGCCGGATGCGCGGGTCGATCCAGGCATAGGCGAGATCGGCCAGCAGGTTCATGCCGATATAGACCAGCGAGACGAACAGCACGACGGCCTGCACCACCAGGAAGTCGCGCGCGGCGATGGATTGCATGGCGAGCTGGCCGATGCCCGGCCAGGCGAACACCGTCTCGACGATCACCGCGCCGGCCAGCAGGTTGCCGATTTCCAGCGCCGCGATGGTCACCACCGGGATGGCCGCGTTGCGCAGCACGTGGCGCAGAATGGCCGCGCCGCGCGACAGGCCGCGGGCGCGCGCGGCGGCGACATAGTCGCGGCCCAGCTCGTCGAGCATGGCGATGCGCATCATGCGCGCGAAGCCGGCCATGGTGACCAGGCCGAGGGCCACGGCCGGCAGGATGACCGAGGACGCGCTGTCGGCGCCCGAGGTCGGCAGCCAGCCGAGCGTCACGCCGAAGAGCAGGATGAGCAGGATGCCCGACCAGAAGGTGGGCAGGCTCTGCCCGGCGAGCACGACGACCGCGAGCAGCCGCGCCGCCGGCCGGCCGCGCCACACCGCCATGGCGATGCCCGCCGGCAGGCCAAGGCCGATGGCGACGGCGAGGGCGGCGAGGGCCAGCTCGACGGTGTAGGGAATGCGCGCGGCGAGAATCACCGCCACCGGCGCGCGCTGCACCAGCGACTGGCCAAGATCGAAATGCGCGAGCTGGCCGAGATAGGCGAGGTACTGCGCCAGCAGCGGCCGGTCGAAACCGAGCGCGTGGCGCAGTTCGGCGATCTGGGCGGCCGAGGCATCGGGCGGCACCAGCAGCAGCGTGGGATCGCCGGAGAGGTGGAGCACGACGAAGACGATGCTGAGCACGCCGAACGCGGCGACCAGGGCCTGGCCGACGCGCCCGGCGATGTGGCGCGGCATTCCGCCCGGCCTACGGCGTCCAGTGCATGTCCATCACGAAGAACGCCTCGTTGGCGGTGGGTGTCCATTGCAGGTTGGTGCGCGCGGCGTAGATCGCCACGTCCTGGAACAGGCCAACGCCGGGGACGTCCTCGCGCAGGATGGTGAAGGCCTTGTGGTACTCGGCCAGCCGCTTGGCCGGGTCGAGCACGCTGCGCGCGGCATCGACGGCGGCGTCGAAGGCAGGGTTGGAGTATTTCGACCAGATGCTGCCGCTGCGGAACAGCGGGAAGATCACCCCGTCGGCATCCTGGCAGGCGCAGGACCAGCGCCCCTGGGACAGGCTGCCGGCCTCCTGTGGCGTACCCTGGCGCCGCTTGAGGTAGGTCGCCTGGTCCATGGTGACGATCTCGACCTTGAGGCCGACCTCGCCGAGCATCTGCTGCACCGCCTCGTTGAGCCGCCGGTCATAGGCGGGCGAGGTGAGGAATTGCAGCTTGGCGCCCTCGGCCCCCGCTTCCTTGATCAGCGCGCGGGCGCGGGCCGGATCGTAGGGCCAGCCGGGGATGTCGGACACGTAGCCGAAATTGGCCGGCGTCAGCACGATGTTCACCGGCTTCGCGTAGCCCTGCTGGAGGGCGGTGATCAGCGTGTCGCGGTCGATCGCCATGGCGATGGCCTGGCGGACGCGGACATCCTTGGTGGGCCCGGCCTCGGCGTTGATGAACAGGTAGGCGACGCGCTCCGTGGGCACCGAGAGCACCTTCAGCGCGTGCTCGGATTTCAGCGCGATCGCGTCATCCGGCGACAGGCCGCGGGTGATGTCGGCGCGGCCCGTGCGCAGATCGGCGATGCGCGTCGCGGTGTCGGGCACGGCGCGGAAGGTGACGGTGGCGAAGGGCGGCTTGCCGCGCCAATAGGCGGGGTTGGCGGCGAGCACGCTCTGCACGCCGCGCTGCCAGTCCTGCAGGCGATAGGGCCCGCTGCCCATCGGCTTCTGGTTGAAGCCCTGGTTGCCGAGCTTCTGCACATATGCCTTGGGCACGATGGACAGCTTCACCAGCTGCGCGAGCAGCGCGGGATAGGGCGTCTTGGTGTGCAGCGTGACCTGCGACGGGCCGGTGACGTCCGCCGAGGCGATCTGGTTGAACTGCGAAAGCTGCGGGCTGCGGAAGGCGGGGTCGATGATGCGCTGCACGCTGAAGACGACGTCGGCCGGCGTCAGCGGCGTGCCGTCCTGGAACTTGATGTCGGTGCGCAGATCGAAGACGATGGTCTTGTCGTCGGTGTAGTGCCAGGCGGTGGCGACCTGGGGGACGATCTTGCCTGTGCTGTCGCGGGTCACCAGGTTGTCGAAGATGTTGCGGTAGACCGTGTAGCTGTCGGTATCCCATTGCAGCTGCGGGTCCATGGTGGCGACATCGCCCGGCAGATCGACGACCAGTGCGTCCTTGACGGCGGCGGCCTGCGCCGGCGTGACCGCCAGACCCGCCAGAAGAGCCAGCCAGAGTTTGCCCATCAGCCCCACTCCCATGCTTCAACCCTGAAGCATCGTGGTACAGCCGGCATTTCTTGGCAATGGGCGCCGCTCAGTAGCCGAGCGCATGCGGCAGGGCGAGCGCGAGGGCGGGGATAAGGGTCACCGCCAGCAGCACGGCGAGCAGGGCCGCGACCAGCGGCAGCACCTCGCGAAAGATGGCGCCGAGCGGCGCGCGGGTGAGGCCGTGCATGACGAAGAGCAGCAGCCCGTGCGGCGGCAGCGCCAGGCCGATCATCATGTTGAGGATGATGACCACGCCGAAATGCACCGGATCGATGCCGATGGCGGTGGCCAGCGGCACCAGCAGCGGCACCAGGATCAGCAGCATGGTGATGGCGTCGAGCACGCAGGCCAGGACCAGGAACACGACGTTGACGGCGAGCAGGAAGGCGACCGGGCCCGGGCGCCAGGCGGCCAGCAGGCCGTGCAGCAGCTGCGGCACGTTCTCGTTGGCGATGATGTAGTTGAACATGAAGGCGCCGACGATGATCAGCCCGACCGTGGCGATGCTGCGCACCGTCTCCTCGATGACGTGCCACAGCCCGGCGATGGTCATGGTGCGATAGACCAGCATGGTCAGCACCAGCGCGTAGCTGGCGGCGATGGCGGCGGCCTCGGTGGGGGTGGCGATGCCGGAATAGATGATCGCGAGCAGCAGGCCGGGCAGGGCGAGCGCCGGCAGCGCGGTGGCCGATGCGGCGGGGCCGGGCCTGATCATCGCGCGCATGATGATCCGCGACGGGCGCTACGGCGAGGGCTTCGCCGCGGCCACCTCGGCCGCCTCGGCCCCCATCGGCCCGATCGTGCCGCCCTCCATTCCGATGATCTTCTATGCGATGATCGCCAACACCTCGGTCGCCGCCATGTTCCTCGGCGGGCTGGTGCCGGCGGCGATGATGGCGCTCGCCCTGATGGCTGCGATCGCCGTGCTGGCGCGCCGCAAGGCGCTGCCCGCGGAAGCGC
>JAGXAV010000142.1 GCA_018971455.1 Rhodospirillales bacterium | reverse complement strand
CCGTCCTCGACGACCGGCAGAAAACCGTCCTGCTGGGCGCGGTTGAAGCGGTGGACCTCATCGACGAAGAGCAGGCTCCCCTGGCCTTCGGCACGGCGGCGGCGGGCCTCGTCGAAGACGCGCTTGAGATCGGCGACGCCGGAGAACACCGCCGAGAGCTGCACGAAATGCAGGCCGGCGCGCTCGGCGAGCAGGCGCGCGATCGTGGTCTTGCCGACGCCGGGCGGGCCCCAGAGGATGAGGGAAGCGAGCGAGCCGCGCGCCAGCATGCGCGTCAGCGTGCCCGTGGGCCCGACCAGGTGGTCCTGGCCCACCACCTCGTCCAGTGCGCGCGGCCGTAGACGGTCGGCCAGCGGGGCGGGGGCGGCAGGGTTGGCCATGGGATCAAAAACATAAGACCGGCCTTGCGGCCGGTCCATGCTCAGCGCACCGATTGCGGCGGGCTTATTCGCTTTCGGAATCGGCCGCCACTTCCGGCTTGGGCCCGCTATCCAGCCCCTTGGCCGAGGGATCGCGGTCGATCAGCTCGATCACCGCCATGTCCGCGGCGTCGCCCTGGCGCATGCCGGCCTTCAGCACGCGGGTGTAACCGCCCTTGCGGTCCCTATAGCGCTCGGCCAGGGCGCCGAACAGCTTGGCGACCATGACATCGTCGCGCAGCTGGGCGTAGGCCTGCCGGCGGGCATGCAGGCCGCCGCGCTTGCCGAGCGTGATCAGCTTCTCGGCGACCGGGCGCAATTCCTTGGCCTTCGGCAGCGTGGTGGTGATCTGCTCGTGCTTGAGCAGCGCATGGGCCATGTTGCGGAACATGGCGGCGCGGTGGCTGGTGGTGACGCCGAGCTTGCGGCCGGCTAGTCCATGACGCATCGAATCAAACTCCCTGGTCGGATCGGTTCAGAACGGCTCGTCGAGCCGCTTGGCCAGATCCTCGACATTCTCCGGCGGCCAGCCGAACACCGTCATGCCGAGCGAGAGCCCCATGGAGGACAGCACCTCCTTGATCTCGTTCAGCGACTTGCGGCCGAAATTCGGCGTGCGCAGCATCTCCTGCTCGCTCTTCTGAACGAGGTCACCGATATAGACGATGTTGTCGTTCTTCAGGCAGTTCGCGCTGCGGACGGACAGCTCGAGTTCATCGACCTTGCGCAACAGATTGCGGTTGAACGGCAGGTCGTCCTGCGGTTCCTCCGCGCGGGCCTGCTGGGGCTCGTCGAAGTTGATGAACATCGAGAGCTGGTCCTGCAGGATGCGCGCGGCCAGCGCCACCGCGTCCTCCGGCGTCACCGCGCCGTTGGTCTCCAGCGTCAGCAGCAGCTTGTCGTAATCGGTGCGCTGGCCGACGCGGGTCGGCTCGACCTTGTAGGAGACGCGGCGCACCGGCGAGTAGATGGCATCGACCGGGATCAGGCCGATCGGCGCATCCTCGGGCCGGTTGGCGCTGGACGGCTCGTAGCCGCGCCCCTGCTCGACCGTGAACTCCATGCCGAGCTTGATGCCGTCATCGAGCGTGCAGATCACCAGCTCGGGGTTCATCACCTCGATGTCGTGCCCGGTCTGGATCGCGCCGGCCTTGACCTCGCCCGGGCCGGTGGCCGTCAGCGTCATGCGCTTCGGGCCATCGCCGTGCATGCGCAAGGCAAGCTGCTTCACGTTCAGCACGATGTCGGTCACATCCTCGCGCACGCCTGGAATGCTGCTGAACTCATGCAGCACGCCATCGATCTGCACCGAGGTCACGGCGGCGCCCTGCAGCGAGGAGAGCAGGATGCGGCGCAGCGCATTGCCCAGCGTCATGCCGAAGCCGCGCTCCAGCGGTTCGGCGATGACGGTGGCGACGCGCGCCGGATCCGAACCCGGCTCGACATCGAGCTTCTCGGGCTTGATCAGGGCCTGCCAGTTTTTTTGAAGGACGGCGTTCAATCGCATGGGATCACACCCGCCGCCGCTTGCGCGGGCGGCAGCCATTATGGGGAACCGGCGTCATGTCGCGGATGGTGGTGATCGAGAAGCCGACCGCCTGCAGCGCGCGCAGCGCGCTCTCGCGGCCCGACCCGGGGCCGCTCACCTCGATCTCCAGCGTCTCCATGCCGTGCTCACGGGCCTTCTTGCCGGCATCCTCGGCGGCGACCTGGGCGGCATAGGGGGTGGATTTGCGGCTGCCCTTGAAGCCCTGGCTGCCGGCCGACGACCAGGCGATGGCGTTGCCCTGCGCATCGGTGATGGTGATCATCGTGTTGTTGAAGGTCGCGGCCACGTGGGCTACGCCGGAACTGATGTTCTTGCGCTCCTTCTTGCGGGTGCGCGCGGCGGTGGCGGTCTTGGCCATGGAATCTGGTCCTGTTCAAGTATGTGGCATGGCCGGCCCGGCGTCCCGGAACCCGGCCATGACGATATGCAGGCGACGACGCGAAGACGGTTACTTCGTCACTTTCTTCTTGCCGGCGATGGCGACCGACTTGCCCTTGCGGGTGCGCGCGTTGGTGTGCGTGCGCTGGCCGTGCACGGGCAGGCCACGGCGATGGCGCAGGCCGCGATAGCAGCCAAGGTCCATCAGCCGCTTGATGTTCATCGCCACCTCGCGGCGCAGATCACCCTCGACGCGATAGTCGCGATCGACCATCTCGCGGATCTTCAGCACTTCCTCGTCGGAAAGCTGGTTGACCCGGCGCTCGTCCGGGATGCCGAGCTTGGTGCAGATCTCCTGCGCCTTCGCCGGACCGATGCCGAAGATATAACGCAGACTGATAGTCACCCGCTTGTTGGTCGGGATATTCACGCCGGCAATACGCGCCACGCCCATTCACTCCTTCAACGTCAGGCGGACGCCTGACCGGACACCAAGCCGGGATCGCTCCCGGTCTTCCCGATGCCGCCGGCATCGGGATTATTCATTGCCTGCGGTTCCGAAGTTGAACCCCTGAGGCTGTGGGAAAGCAATGCGCGAGGCCCCGCGGAGCGGGGTCCCGACAAGGTCGCGCACTATAGCCGCGGTTTCGGCAGAGTCAACGCGACGACATCAACTTTTCGTGATCTCCGGCCGCCCTGGCAGCCGCCCCGGGCACCCTGTCGAGCACGGCCACCAGCTCCGCGCTCACCTGGTCGATATCGGCCATGCCGTCCACCTGGTAGAGGCGCCCCTGCGCGGCATAATGCGGCAGGATCGGCGCCGTCTGGCGGTGATAGGCCTCGAGCCGGGCGGTCACCGTCTCGCGCCGGTCATCGGCCCGGCGGGTGAACTCCGTGCTGCCGCACACGTCGCAAACGCCCTGGGCGCGCGGGCGATGGAAGCTGTCATGGTATCCTGCCCCGCATTTGGCGCAGGTGTAGCGGCCGGCGATGCGCTCTATCAGTGCCGCGTCATCCACCCGCAGCTCGATCACCGCGTCGAGGTGCAGCCCCTTGGCGGCGAGCATGGCGTCCAGCGCCTGGGCCTGCGGCACGGTGCGCGGGAAGCCGTCCAGGATGAAGCCCTGCGCGCAATCCGGCTTGCTGATGCGCTGCGCCAGGATGCGCACCAGGATGTCGTCGGACACCAGCTGGCCCGCCTCCATCACGGCCTTGGCCTCGCGGCCGATCGCGCTGCCCGCGGCCACCTCGGCGCGCAGCATGTCCCCGGTCGAGACCTGAACGATGCCGTAGCGCTCCTGCAGCCGCTTCGCTTGAGTCCCCTTGCCGGCTCCTGGCGGTCCTAGAAGGACTAGATTCAACGACCCCTCCCCTTCACGCGGGCCTTCTTGATCAGGCCCTCATACTGATGCGCGAGGAGATGAGACTGGATTTGCGTCACCGTGTCCATCGTCACCGAAACGATGATCATGAGGCTGGTGCCGCCGAAATAGAACGGCACGCCGTAGCGGCTGATCAGGATTTCCGGCAGCAGGCACACCACCACGAGATAGAGCGCGCCCAGCGTGGTCAGCCGCGTCAGGATATAGTCGAAATAGTTCGCCGTCGCGATGCCGGGGCGGATGCCGGGCACGAAGCCGCCGTATTTCTTCAGGTTGTCGGCCGTCTCCTCGGGGTTGAACACCACCGCGGTGTAGAAATAGCTGAAGAAGATGATCATCGCCGCATAGGCGAACATGTAGAGCGGCTGGCCATGGGCCATCCACTGGCTGATCGTGGCCAGGATGCCGGTGCCGCCGGTCTGCCCGGAGAAGCCGGCGATGGTGGCCGGGATGAGCAGGATGGAGCTTGCGAAGATCGGCGGAATCACGCCCGACGTGTTCAGCTTCAGCGGCATGTGCGTCGAGTCGCCGCCGAACATGCGCTGGCCGACCTGCCGCTTGGGGTACTGCACCACGATGCGCCGCTGGGCGCGCTCCATGAAGACGATGAAGGCGATCACCGCGACTGCCACCACCATGAAGGCGACGATGAAGGTCGGGCTCAGCGCGCCGGTGCGGCCGAGCTCCAGCAGGGTCGCCAGCGCATGCGGCACATTGGCGACGATGCCGGCGAAGATGATCAGGCTGGTGCCGTTGCCGATGCCGCGCGCGGTGATCTGCTCACCGAGCCACATCAGGAACATCGTGCCGCCGACCAGGCTGACCACGCAGGAGATGCGGAAGAACCAGCCCGGATCGATCACCGCCGTGCCGAAGCTGCCCGTCATGCTCTCCAGTCCGATGGCGATGCCGTAGGACTGGAACATGGCGATGATGACGGTGAGATAGCGCGTGTACTGGTTGAGGCGCTTGCGCCCGCTCTCGCCCTCCTTCTTGAGGGTCTCGAGCGAGGGGATCGCCGCCGACATCAGCTGGATGATGATGCTGGCGCTGATGTAGGGCATGATCGCCAGGGCGAAAACCGTCATCCGCCCGAGCGCCCCGCCGCTGAACATGTTGAACATGCCCAGGATGCCGCCGCCATGCTGGGAGAGCATCTGCCCCATCACCGAGGCATCGACGCCCGGCACCGGGATGTAGGTGCCGATGCGATAGACCAGCAACGCGCCCAAGGTGAACCAGATGCGGTTCTTGAGCTCGGTGGCCTTGGAGAGCACGCCGAGATTGAGGTTCGCCGCAAGCTGTTCTGCCGCCGAGGCCATCGTGCTGTCCTTCTCATGCAAGCGGCGCCGACGGAGATTCCGAGGGCGCCGCCAGCTCTGTTCTACGCCACCGCACCTCCCGGGGGAAGCGCGGGGATCACGTCCGTCAGGCCGCCGGCGCGGCCTCGGGCTTGGCCTGCGTCGTCGTCACGCTGCCGCCCGCCTGCTCGATCGCGGCCACCGCCGCCGCCGATGCGCCGGAGACGGTGATGGTCACCGCGCGCGCCAGCTCGCCCGTCGCGAGCAGCCGCACGCCGGCCACCTTGCCGCCGCGCACCAGGCCGGCCTCGCGCAGCGTGTCCTCGGTGATCGGCTGGGCGGCGTCGATCCGCCCGGCCTCGATCGCCTTGGCCAGCGCGCCCAGATTCACCGGCGCATATTCCTTGCGGAAGATGTTGGTGAAGCCGCGCTTCGGCAGCCGGCGATAGATCGGCAGCTGGCCGCCCTCGAACCCATTCAGCGCAACACCTTCGCGCGCCTTCTGGCCCTTGACGCCCTTGCCGGAGGTCTTGCCCTTTCCCGAGCCGATGCCGCGCCCGAGACGCTTGGATTTCAGGCGCGAGCCGTCATTGTCGCGCAGATCATTGAGCTTCATTGCCATTCCCCTCTGCCCCGACCTGCGTCAGGACAGCTCCTCCACCTTCACCAGATGGGCCACCTTGCGGATCATGCCGCGCACCGAGGGCGTATCCTCGAGCTCGCGCATACGGCGGATCTTGTTCAGGCCGAGCCCAATCAACGTCTCCTTCTGGCCCGGCTTGCGGCCGGCCACGGAGGCGATCTGGGTTACCCGAACGCGGCCCTTCGCGTCTGTCTCAGGCATCGGCCGTCTCCTGCGATGCTGCCGGCTGGTCGCGCTTGCCGAGCAGGTCGGTCACCTTCTTGCCGCGGCGGGTCGCCACCGAGCGCGGGCTGGCGCACCGCGCCAGCGCGTCGAACGTCGCCTTGACCATGTTGTGCGGGTTGCGGCTGCCGATGCTCTTGGCCACCACATCGCCGATGCCCAGCGTCTCGAACACGGCGCGCATCGGGCCGCCGGCGATGATGCCGGTGCCCGCGGCGGCACTGCGCAGCACCACCGTGCCGGCGCCGAAATGCCCCTGCACGTCGTGGTGC
>JAGXAV010000141.1 GCA_018971455.1 Rhodospirillales bacterium | reverse complement strand
TGCCGACCATGCGGTTGGTGTCCGGGCCCAGCAGGAGATGCAGGCCGAGCGCCGGCGGGGGCGCGGCGGGGGCGGCCGGCGCGGCGGGGCGGCGGCGGGCGAACCAGGCGCGCGCCGCCTCGGTGGCATCCTGCCAGGCGGTGATTTCGAACCCGGCGGCCTCCAGCAGCGTGCGCATGGCGGCGGGTGCCAGCAGGAAACTGTCCTCCGGCCGGTCCGCCCAGGGCGTCGGGAAAAGCGGCGCGTCACCGTCGCCGGCCACCGCGTCGTAGATCGCCACGACCCCGCCCGGCGCCAGCACGCGGTGCATTTCGGCGTAGAGGCGGGGGCGGTCGGCGATGTTCATCGCGGCGTGCTGCGTCCAGACGAGATCGAACCCGCCGGCGGGGAAGGGCAGGTTGCAGGCGTCGCCGGCCTGGAAGGCGGCGCGCCCGTCGAGCCCGACCAGGGTGGTGAGCGCTTCGGCGATGCGGCAATACTCGGCGGCGAGATCGAGGCCGGTCACCTGGCAGGCGAACCGCGCGGCCAGGTGGCGCGCCGGGCCGCCAATGCCGCAGCCGACATCGAGCACCCGCATGCCGGCCCGCACGCCGGCCAGCCGCGCCAGCTCGTCCGTCGCCTCGGCGCCGCCGGCGTGGAACTGGTCGAGCGGGGCAAGGTCGGAAATATCGCAGGCGCGGCCGGGCGGGATGGCGGCGCGGACGGCGTTCAGCACGGCATCGAGCCGGGCGCCGGCGGCGTAATGATCCGTGATGCGGCCGGTGGCCGGCGGCGTGCTCATGCGGCGTCTCCCGTACGGCGTCTTGCGTGCGGCGTCGCCCGTACAGCGGGCGGCCGCTCAGAGCGCCAGCATACCGATCAGCGCCCCGGCGCCAAGCAGCCACAACGGATGCAGCCTGGTGCCCAGCGAGATCGCCACCACCGCCGCGGTGATGGCGGCCAGGAGGATGCTGCGGTCGGCGGTGATGACGATAATGCTCGCACTGGCCAGGAACAGCCCGACGGTGACCGGCACCAGCGAGGCCTGCACCACGCGCCGCCAGAGCGCGTCGCGGAAACGGTGCCACAGGCTGACCAGCGCCATGGTCAGCACCGAGGAAGGGCCGATCATCCCCAGTGTTGCCACCAGCGCGCCGGCGAACCCGCCGACGCGGTAGCCGATCAGGGTGGAGACCATCATGTTCGGCCCGGGTGCCGCCTGGGCGAGGGCGAAGAGGGCGGTGAAGTCGGCGGCTGGCATCCAGTGCTGCACCGCGACGACCTCGCGCTGCATCTCGGGCAGGATGGTCGGCCCGCCGCCGATGGCGAGCAGCGAGAGGCGGGTGAACAGGCCGGCGAGGCTCAGCAGCTCACCGCTCATCGCTGCTGCCACCAGGCGACGACCAGGCTCGCCGGCACCAGCGCGGCCATGGTGGGCAACAGCGGCACGCGCAGGGCCGCGATGGCCACGTAGCAGATGGCGGCGATCGCCACCCCGCCGTAATTGCGCCGCATCGGCCAGGCGATCTTGATCGACAGCGCGAGGATGAGCCCGGCCGCGGCCGCGCCCAGCCCGGCGAACAGGTGGCGCACCGTCGGGATATTCTGGAAGCGCCCGTAGACGGCGCCGAGCAGGATGACGATGCCGACCGGTGCCGCCATCAGCCCGGCGAGCCCGGCACAGCCGCCGGCCACGCCGCGGAAGCGCAGGCCAATGGCGGCGGCCAGGTTGATGACGTTGCCGCCGGGCAGGAACTGGCAGAGGGAAAGCAGGTCGGTGAACTCGCCGGCCGTCATCCAGCGCCGTTCCTCGACGATCATGCGCCGCGCCATCGGCAGCACGCCGCCGAAGCCGATGATGCCGACGCTGAAGAACCCCATGAACAGCGCGCCGATGCTGGGCGTGGGAGCGGGGGTGCTCGGGGCGTCGGACATGTGGCATGGATAGGCGCAGACGCCACGACGGGCAATCCGCGGGGAGGGCATGGATGAGTGGCTATTGCCGCATCGCGCCGGGGCATCCGGTGCATCACGACTATCATTCCGACGAGTACGGATTCCCGGCGCGCGACGAGACGGTGCTGTTCGAGCGGCTGTGCCTGGAGATCATGCAGGCCGGCCTGTCCTGGGAGCTGGTGCTGAAGCGGCGCGCCGGCATGCGCGCGGCGTTTGCCGGGTTCGAGGTGGATCAGGTGGCGGCCATGGGACCGCAGGACGAGGCGCGGCTGCTGGCGGACCCCGCCATCATCCGCAACCGGCTGAAGGTCGCGGCGATCATCGGGAATGCGCGCCGCGTGCAGGCGCTGCGGGCGAGCCATGGCGGGTTCGCCGCCTGGCTCGACGCGCATCACCCGCGCGAGAAGGCCGATTGGGTGAAGCTATTCGCCAGAAACTTCAAGTTCACCGGCGGCGAGATCGTCGGCGAGTTCCTGATGAGCCTGGGCTACCTGCCCGGCGCCCATGCCGAGGACTGCCCGGTGCATGCCCGCATTCTCAAGGTGCGGCCGCCCTGGATGGCGAAGCCAGGCCGCCCTGCCGCTCGATGAAGGCGGCCACCTCGGCGACGCCGTGGCCGGCGCGGATGTTGGTGAACAGGAACGGCCGCTCGCCGCGCATGCGCCGCGAGTCGCGGTCCATCACCTCCAGGCTGGCGCCGACATGGGGGGCGAGGTCGATCTTGTTGATCACCAGCAGGTCGCTGCGCGTGATGCCGGGCCCGCCCTTGCGCGGGATCTTGTCGCCGGCGGAGACGTCGATGACGTAGATGGTGAGGTCCGCGAGCTCGGGGCTGAAGGTGGCGGAGAGATTGTCGCCGCCGCTCTCGATCAGCAGCACGTCCAGCGCCGGAAAGCGGCGGCGCATTTCGGCGACGCCGGCAAGGTTGATGCTGGCATCCTCGCGGATGGCGGTGTGCGGGCAGCCGCCGGTCTCGATGCCGAGAATGCGCTCCGGCGGCAGGGAGCCCGCGCGGGTGAGGAACTCGGCATCCTCCTTGGTGTAGATGTCGTTGGTGATGGCGGCGATATCGAAACGGTCTCGCAGATGCTTGCACAGCGCGTCCATCAGCGCCGTCTTGCCGGTGCCGACCGGGCCGCCGATGCCCACGCGCAGCGGGCCATTGGGAGAGCTCATGAGCGGAACAGCCTCGTGTACTGGGTTTCGTGGTGCATGGCGGCGAGGTCGGCCCGAAAGCAGGCGGTGCCGAGATCATCCAGCGGGACGCCGCGGGAGGCTTCGGCCACCGCGATGATGGTGGGTTCCAGCAGGGCGAGCACGGCGAGCCCCGCGGACTGGCCGAGCGGGACGAGACGCACCGCAGCCGAGACCAGGTTCGCCGTGAAGCCCTGCAGGTAGGCGAGGCAGGCGCCGTCCTCGGGGATGGCGGAGGTGCGCGCCAGCGCGCCGACCGCGACCGGATAGGCAATGTCGCCGACCTGTGCGGCCAGGCGGATCAGCACCTCGGGACGCCAGGCGGCGGCGGCGGCCACGAAGGCGTTGCCCTGGCCGACAGCCTCGCCCAGCCGCTCGCGGCTCGGCGCGATGGCGCAGGCCAGTTCGGCTATCCCGGCCAGGGCGTCCGCGTCGTGCGCGGCGCGATGGGCGTGGCGGAGGAGGATCGCGTCGCTGCGGCCCGCGCCGTGGCGGAGGATGGCGTCGAGCCAGGCTTGCAGGCTTGCGCCGTCGACAATCTCGCGCTGCTCCACCGCCCATTCCAGCCCGTGCGAATAGGCGTAGCCGCCGGTCGGGAAGGCGGGCGAGAGCCAGGTCAGCAGCCGCAGCAGGGCGGCCTCAGTGGTGGTGGTCGTCATCGTCGTCGTGGCTGTGCGCGTGGCCGCCGGCATAGGCGCCCGCCTCGGGATCGAACGGCGCCTCGATGTGATCGACATGGCCGCCAAGCTGCGCGACCATCGCCTCGATGACATGGTCGCGGCGGATGCGGATGTGTGCGCCGATGAGCTGCACCGGCAGGTGCCGGTTGCCGAGATGCCAGGCGATGCGCACCAGCTCGCCCTCGTCATGGGCATGGATCTCGGCCAGCGCCTCCGGCCGTGCGGCGACGGCGACCAGACTGCCATCCTCGAGCCGCAGCCCGTCGCCATGGCGCAGGCGGATGGCGTGTGGCAGATCGAGCAGGATGTCGCGCCCGCCCTCGCTGCGCAGCAGGATGCGGCGGCGGTGGCGACGGTCGTAATCGACCAGCACGCGATCAGTCGCGGTCGAGGCGTCCCAGGTGCCGGCGGGAAAGACGGTGTCGCTGCGCATCAGAACAGAAAATACCGTTGCGCCATCGGCAGGAGGGTCGCCGGCTCGCAGGTCAGCAGCACGCCGTCGGCGCGCACCTCGTAGGTCTCGGGATCGACCTCGATGACGGGCGTCGCGTCATTGTGGATCATGCTGCGCTTGCCGATCGTGCCGCGGGTGTCCGATACCGCCGCCAGCGTGCGCGACAGGCCGAGGCGGCGGCCGATATCGTCGTCCAGCGCCGCCTGCGAGGTGAAGGTGATGCAGCTTGCCGCCATGGCGCGGCCGAACATGGCGAACATCGGCCGGTAATGCACCGGCTGCGGCGTGGGAATGGAGGCGTTGGGGTCGCCCATCGGCGCCATGGCGATGCTGCCGCCCTTGACGACCAGATCGGGTTTCACGCCGAAAAATGCCGGTGACCACAGCACCAGATCGGCGAGCTTGCCGACCGCGATGGAGCCGACCTCCCGCGCCAGCCCCTGCGCGATGGCCGGATTGATGGTGTATTTGGCGATGTAGCGCTTGACGCGGCCATTATCCGCCCGCGCCGTGTCTCCGGCCAGGGTTCCGCGCTGCATCTTCATCTTGTGCGCGGTCTGCCAGGTGCGGATGATGACCTCGCCGACGCGGCCCATCGCCTGGCTGTCCGAGGAGATCATCGAGAGCGCGCCGAGATCGTGGAGAATATCCTCCGCGGCGATGGTCTCGCGGC
Source organism: Rhodospirillales bacterium (assembly GCA_018971455.1). Taxonomy (GTDB): domain Bacteria; phylum Pseudomonadota; class Alphaproteobacteria; order Acetobacterales; family Acetobacteraceae; genus REEB85. Next base: position 1,254 of record JAGXAV010000141.1, on the reverse strand, counting down.
GGATGCGGCTCTCGGCGAACGCGACATCCTCGGGAATGGCGGCGTCGAGGTGATGGCAGACCATGAGCATGTCCAGATGCTCGTCGAGCGTGTTCGCCGTGTAGGGGCGCGTCGGGTTGGTGGAGCTTGGCAGCACGTTGGCCAGCCCGGCGACGCGGATGATGTCCGGCGCATGGCCGCCGCCGGCGCCTTCGGTATGGAAGGCATGGATGGTGCGGCCCTTGAAGGCGGCGATGGTGTCCTCGACGAAGCCGCTCTCGTTCAGCGTGTCAGTGTGGATCATTACTTGGATGTCGAACCGGTCGGCGACCGACAGGCAGCAATCGATGGCGGCCGGCGTGGTGCCCCAATCCTCATGCAGCTTGAGCGAGGAGGCGCCGGCGCGGATCATCTCCTCCAGCGCCGCGGGGCGGCTGGCATTGCCCTTGCCGGCGAAGGCGAGGTTGACCGGCAGCCCCTCGGCGGCCTGCAGCATGCGCGCCATATGCCAGGGGCCGGGCGTGCAGGTGGTTGCCGCCGTGCCGGTGGCCGGGCCCGTGCCGCCGCCCACCAGCGTGGTGACGCCGCTGGCCAGCGCCTCCTCCACCTGCTGCGGGCAGATGAAATGGATATGGCTGTCAATGCCGCCGGCGGTGAGGATTTTTCCCTCGCCGGCAATGATCTCGGTGCCCGGCCCGATGATGATGGTGACACCGGGCTGCACGTCGGGGTTGCCGGCCTTGCCGATGGCCGCGATGCGCCCGTTGGTGATGGCGACATCGGCCTTGACGATGCCCCAATGGTCGATCACCAGCGCGTTGGTGATCACCGTGTCCGCCGCCCCCTCGGCCTGCGAGGCCTGGGACTGGCCCATGCCGTCGCGGATCACTTTCCCGCCGCCGAATTTCACCTCGTTGCCGTAGGTGGTGAAATCCTTTTCCACCTCGACCCAGAGCTCCGTGTCGGCCAGGCGCACACGGTCGCCCGTGGTGGGGCCGTACATGTCGGCATAGGTGGCGCGGGGCAGCCGGGCCATCACAGATCTCCCATCACGTCGCCGCGGAAGCCATAGATCCGCCGGGCGCCCTCGAAGGGCACCAGCACCACCTCGCGGCTCTGCCCCGGCTCGAAGCGCATCGCGGTGCCGGCGGCGATGTCCAGCCGCTGGCCGCGCGCGGCGGCGCGGTCGAACGACAGCGCGGGGTTGGTTTCGGCGAAATGGTAGTGGCTGCCGACCTGGATCGGCCGGTCGCCGGTGTTGGCGACCTCGAGCGT
>JAGXAV010000140.1 GCA_018971455.1 Rhodospirillales bacterium | reverse complement strand
CTCCACCACCACCGCGCCGGCCAGCAGGTTGCCGACCAGAAATCCGGTGACCGTGACGATGGGGATGGCGGCGTTCGGGCCGGCATGGCGCCAGATCACCCGGCCCCAGGTGACCCCCTTGGCCCGCGCCGTGCGGATATAGGGCTGGCCGAGCACTTCGAGCATGGCGCTGCGCGTGAAGCGGGCGAGAATGCCGGCGCCGCCGAAACCAAGGGTGACAACCGGTAGGATGAGGCCGCGCCAGCCATCCTCGCCGCCCGCCGGCAGCCAGCGGAGCTGCACGGCAAAGACCAGCACCAGCACCAGCCCGAGCACGAAGCTCGGCACCGTGAAGCCGGCGACGGCCCCGGCCATCACCAGCCGATCGGTCAGCGAGTTGCGGTGCAGGGCGGCCTGCATGCCGGCGGGGATGCCGACGGCCAGCTTGAGCAGCAGGGCGGGCACGGTCAGCGCCAGGGTCGCCGGGATATGCGCGATCACCAGTCCGAAGGCCGGCCGCCCCTCGCGCATCGACCAGCCGAGATCGCCGCGCGCGATCGCCGCGATGTAGCGCAGATACTGCACCCAGAGCGGCCGATCGAGGCCCCAGGCGCGGCGGAACGCGGCCACAGCCGGGGCCGGCGTATCGGGCCCGAGCAGCACCCGCGCCGGGTCGCCGGCCAGGCGCAGCACGACAAAGGCGAAGCTCACCACCAGCAGCACCGCGAGGCCCGCGCGCAGCAGGCGCAGGGCCACGAAGCGCCGCATCAGCCGTGCCAGTTGCGCGGACTGAAATCGAGGAAGAACGACGGCGGTGCCTGCCACGGCAGGGCGCGTTTCTTGGCGGTGAAGGCGGCGTTCTGGTGCAGGACCGCGTAGGCCGGGTCCTCGCGCTCGCAGATTTGCAGCATGCGCGCGAAGATGGCGTGGCGGCGGGCCATGTCCATGCTGGTCTCGAGCTCGACCGAGAGGCGGTTCATCTCCGCATTGGTCCACTCGCCGTTGGTCTGTTGCGCGCCGTGCGGGCCATGCTGGTTGACGATGGAGGAGACCGGATCGTCGAACACCGCGGAATTCGACCAGTCGCGCACGCCGCGCCCGGTCTTGTTCAGCACCTCCGCCCAGTTCTCCTTGACCTGGAGGTCGATGTTGAGCCCCACCTGCTTCCACAGCTCGGCGAGAATCTGCGCGGTGGCGACCTCGGCGGTGTAGTAGTCGTTGCGCACCCGGTAGGCGATCGGCTCGCCCTTGTAGCCGGCCGCCTTGATCAGCGCGCGGGCCTGCGCGGCGTCGGTCTTGGGCACCTGCCAGCCCTTGACGAACATGGCGCCGTAGAACTCCCATTGCAGCCCGGGCGGCACGCGCGAGCGCCCGGCCCACAGCGCATCGACGATGGCCTGCCCGTCGACGGCGTGGGCCATGGCCAGGCGGATGCGCGGGTCGGCCAGGGCCGGGTGGTGCAGGTCGAAGGCAACGATGCGGTGGTTCAGCACCAGCCCGCCGAGCACCTGGAAGCCCTGATGGGCCTCGATGCCCTTGATCTGGTCGGGCGGGATGTCGGTGGCGAAATCATACTGCCCCGAGAGCAGGCCGTTGATACGCGAGGCGGTCTCCGGCACCTCGAGGAAGCGCAGCGTGCGGATGGGCGGGCGGCCGCCCCAATACGCGTCATGCGCGTCAAGCACGAGCTCGCCGTCCGGGGTGAAGTGGCGCAGCTTGTACGGTCCGCTGCCCACCGGGTGGAGCGCATTGGCGCGCCAGTTGCCGCCCTCGATCCAGGCCCGGCGCGAGACGATCTCGCTCCCCCCGGCCGAGAGGCGGCCCTCCATGGTGATGTCCGGCGTCTTGTTGATGAAACGCACCGTCTGTGCGTCCATCACCTGCACCTTGTCGAGCGCCGGCCAGTGCCGGCGGGCGATCGAGGGGATATCGGGTGACAGGCCGTTCTGCGCGGTGGCCGGACCGAACATGCGCTCCGGGCCGAAGGAGAAGGCGACATCCTCGGCCGTCATCGTGTCGCCATTGTGCAGCTTCACGCCCGCCCGCAGCGTGAGTTCCACGGTGCGCTCGTCAATGCGCTTCCACGCGCTGGCCAGCCCCGGCACGCGCTCCAGATGGCCCTGCTGGTTGCGCGCGATCAGCGTCTCCAGGATCGAGCCGACCCAGTGCTCGGAGGCGTTGGAGGATTGTTCGTGCAGGGGGTCGAGCATGCCGGTATTGGCGATCTTCTGCACCGCGACCGTGATGGTCGGGCGGCGATCGGGGGCGGCGCTCTGGGCGATGGCAAAGCGCGGCAATCCGGCGGCGGTGGCGCCCAGCAGCGCCCGTCGGGAAATGCGCATGTCGTCGATATCCTCCGTGTAGCCGGGCCGGCGTCAGAGTGACGCATTCGGCCGGGGTTGCAAACTCCGCGTCGCCGGCTGCCTATCATGGCCGGCGCCGGCCTTGATGACGGTTCGGCGTCACGCCGATGACACACATGCGTAACGCCCGCCGCGGTGGGGAGTCTCCTGGCGGACGGATCGGGTGATTGAATCCAAGGAGGGGCCTGTGCGCGTGTCTCTGACCGCCGGCGTCATGCTCGCCGTCGCCTGTGCCGTCGCCCATGCCGCGCCGCCGGCCCGCCCGGTGGTGGTCGAGCTGTTCACCTCCGAGGGCTGCTCCTCCTGCCCGCCCGCCGACCAGGTGCTGACCGGGCTGGCCCGCGACCGGCCGGATATCCTGCCTTTGGCCATGCACGTCAACTACTGGAACGGTCTCGGCTGGCGCGATCCGTTCTCCTTCGCCGGCGCGACCGAGCGGCAGCGCCGGTATGTGCCGATCTCCGGGCAGGGCGGCATCTACACGCCGCAGGCCGTCATCGACGGGCGCTTCGACGCCATCGGCTCCGACCGCGCGGCCGTGCTGCGCGCGGTGGCCGCCGCGGCGGGCGGCCCGGCGGTGCCGATTTCCGTCGCCCGGACCGGCGCGGGGCTGGCGGTGACCATCGCCGCCGGCAGCGGGGAGGGCAGGGCGTGGCTGATCGGATACGATTCCCGGCACCGCACGCCGGTCGGCCGGGGTGAGAATGCCGGGCGGACCCTGATCGAATCCAACATCGTCCGATCACTGGTCGATATCGGGCCATGGTCCGGTGCGGCGACGGTGCTGATGGCGCCCCGACCCTCGGGCGAGCACCTGGCCGTCATCGTGCAGGCCCCGGGCGGGCCCATCCTGGGGGCGGCGCGGGTCGGCCCACCCGCCGACTGAGGTTCGGCGCGCCCTGCCGCCGCCGGCCGGCCATCTTCCCGCGCCGCCTTGTTCGGGGCGGGGGTTTCCCTGCCCGCGCGCCAGTGCTGCTATGGGCCGCGCCGCAGGCCGCGCGACCAGTCGGGGGAAGCCATGGATTTCGAATATTCGAACAAGGTCAAGGTGTTGCAGGACAAGCTGCGGACCTTCATGAGCGAGCATATCTTCCCCAACGAGCCGGTCTACGACGCCGCCCATGACGCGCAGCCGAGCCGCTGGGTGCATCCGCCGCTGATGGAGGAGCTCAAGGCCCGGGCCCGCGCCGCGGGGCTGTGGAATCTCTTCCTGCCGGCGCACGAGCATCCCGACGGGCTGACCAATCTCGAATACGCGCCGCTCTGCGAGCTGATGGGCCGCAGCCATATCGCGCCGGAAGTGTTCAACTGCTCCGCCCCCGACACCGGCAACATGGAGACCCTGCTGCGCTACGGGAGCGACGCGCAGAAGGCGCAATGGCTGACGCCGCTGCTCGAGGGAAAGATCCGCTCCGGCTTCGCCATGACGGAACCGGCGGTGGCCTCGTCGGACGCCACCAACATCGAGGCGCGCATCGTCCGCGACGGCGCGCATTACGTCATCAACGGCCGCAAATGGTGGACCTCCGGTGCGATGGACCCGCGCTGCCGGATCCTGATCTTCATGGGCAAGACCGACCCGGGTGCGGCGCGGCACAAGCAGCAATCCATGGTGCTGGTGCCGATGGACACGCCGGGCGTGAAGGTGGTGCGCCACCTCAACGTGTTCGGCTATGACGACGCGCCGCATGGCCATGCCGAGGTCGATTTCACCGATGTGCGGGTGCCGGTCGGCAACATCCTGCTCGGCGAGGGGCGTGGCTTCGAAATTGCCCAGGGGCGGCTCGGCCCGGGGCGCATCCATCACTGCATGCGCCAGATCGGAGTCGCCGAGCGTGCGTTGGAATCGCTCTGCGCGCGGGTCAAGTCGCGCGTCGCATTCGGCAAGCCTCTTGCCGAGCAGGGCCTGATCCTGCAATGGATCGCCGATAGCCGCATGGAAATCGAGACGACCCGGCTGCTGACGCTGAAGGCGGCCGACATGATGGACCGCGTCGGCAACAAGGCGGCACGCGCCGAGATCGCCATGATCAAGGTGGTCGCGCCGCGCATGGTGCTCAACGTGCTCGACCGCGCCATCCAGGCCCATGGCGGGGGCGGGGTGAGCCAGGAATTCCACCTCGCCTATGCCTGGGCGCGGGCCCGCGTGATGCGCATCGTCGACGGGCCGGACGAGGTGCACAGCGTCAGCATCGCCAAGCTGGAGCTGAAGAAGGACGGGCGGAATGATTGAGGCCGCGGATGCGTGACGCGGCCGCCGAGACCGCGCCGCCGCCACCGGAAGAGGCGCTCGATCTGCCGCGCCTCGCCCTCTGGCTGCGCGCGCATCTCGGCCTCACCGGCGAGATTTCCGCCAGCCGCTTCACCTCGGGCCACGCCAACCTCACCTACCTGCTGCGCGTGGGCGGGCAGGAACTCGTCCTCCGCCGTCCGCCCCTCGGGCCGGTGGCGCCCGGCGCGCACGACATGCGGCGCGAGCACCGCGTGCTGGCCGTTCTGCACCGCGCCTTTCCGCTCGCCCCGCGCAGCCTCGCCCTGTGCGAGGATGAAAGCGTCATCGGCGCGGTGTTCATGCTGGCCGAGCGCCGGCGCGGGGCCGTCATCACCACCGATCTGCCCGCGGCCTATCGCGGGCGGCCCGATCTCGCGCGGCGCATCGGCGAGATGATGATCGACGTGCTCGCCGAGTTGCACGCCGTGGATGCCGCCGCCATCGGCCTCGACACGCTCGGTCGCCCCGAGGGTTTCGTCGCCCGCCAGCTCGAGGGCTGGGCGCGACGATGGCATGATGCGCTGGAGGCGCCGCGCGGTGAAACCGCGCCGCTGCTCGACTGGCTCGCCGCCCGCATGCCGGCCTCGGCAGCGCCGGTGCTGCTGCACAATGATTTCAAGCTCGACAACCTGCTGGTCGATCCGGCCGACCCCGCGCGCCCCGTCGCGGTGCTGGACTGGGACATGTGCACGCGCGGCGATCCGCTGCTCGATCTCGGCTATCTGCTGACCTACTGGGCCGAGCCGAAGGATGATCCGCGCTGGATCGCGGCGGCGGCGATGCCGTTCTGGTACCCGGGCTTTCCCAGCCGGGCCGAGGCGGTTGCGCGCTACGCCGCGCGCACCGGGCGCGATGTCGGCGCCATCAACTGGTATTGCGCCTTCAGTACCTTCAAGCTCGCCGTCATCATCCAGCAGATCTACATCCGCTACCGGCGCGGCCAGACGACGGATGCGCGTTTCGCCGCCTTCGGCACACGGGTCGACGCGCTGCTCGGCAAGGCCATGGCGCTCGCCGGAAGGTAGCTATTCGAGCAATTGCGCCCGCAACGCGCGGCGCCGGCCAGCGTCGAGGCCGATGCGCTGTTCCAGATAGGCCTCCAGCCCGCCATGGGCCGCGTCGATCGCGGCGAAGGCGGCGGCGAGGAAATCCGGCTGCACCCGCATCAGCACCGCGGCCACCGCCGGCGGCAGCTTGGCGGCGATCCGGCTGTCGCCCCGCCACAGCGTGTTGGTGGCGAGGTAGTCCGCCTCGATGGCGCTGCGCTCGACGCCCAGCGCGGTCAGGATCAGCGCCGCGCCGAACCCGGTGCGGTCCTTCCCCGCCGTGCAATGGAACAGCAGCGGCGTGCCGCCACCCAGCAGCAGGTCGAACATCGCCTGGTAGCGGTGCGACCAGTCCAGCGCATAGGCCACGTAGGCACGGCGCATCAGCACGGCGACGTCCTCGCCCGTGGTCTCGCGCGTGGCGGCGATGTCGCGCAGCGAGGCGCCCAGGGACGGATCGATCGACAGCGCATGCACCGCCACATCGGGCAGGCGTGACGGCGCGCTGGCCCGCTCGGCCTCGCCGCGCAGATCGCACACGCAG
>JAGXAV010000139.1 GCA_018971455.1 Rhodospirillales bacterium | reverse complement strand
TCGCGGCCATCACGGTCGCCGTGCGGGCCTTGCGCGCAGCCCTCGAACCGGCGTGAGGGCGAGGGCTGCGTGAGGGTCAGGGATCGATGCGGGCGGTTGCGCTGCCGCTGATCACCTCGACGCCGTCCTGGTTGACGGTCGAGAGCGCGAGGTCCACGAAATGCTGCCCGCCTTCCTGGCGGAGGGCTGCCACCGTGGCGGTGGCATCCAGGGTGTCGCCGGGCCAGACCTGGTTGGTGAAGCGGACGCCGAACCTGGTCAGCCTGCCGTCGCCGACATAGTCGGTCAGCATCTTCCCGGTGAGCCCCATGGTCAGCATGCCGTGCGCGAAGACGCTGCGGTACCCCGCTTTCTGCGTGGTGTAGACCTCATCGGTATGCAGCGGATTGTAGTCGCCGGAGGCGCCCGCGTACTGCACGAGCTGCGTGCGGGTGAGGTTCTCCACGACCCGTGCGCGGTGGGTGTCACCGACCGCGAGATTGCCTGCCTTGAGTGCCATTCCTGCCTCCCTCAATCCGCGCCGACCGGGCGCTCGGTGGTTACCGCCACGCTGCGGGCGGTGACCACGAGCTCGCCGCGCTGGTCGCGGTATTCGGCGATGCGTTCACGAAAGATCAGCTTGCCGGCACGCCTGCTGTCCTTCTCCCAGGTCTTGCCGGGCCTGATCTCGACGCTCAGCACATCGCCGGGGCGCGGGTGGCGGTGGTACTCGAAATGCTGCTCGGCATGCAGGCCGCCGCTGGTGGCCGGATTGCCCTCGATGCCGCTCGCCGCCTTGCCAGACCCGAACCATGGCTGGCCGGGTTTCGGACGCAGCGGATAATCCGGGTCGAACTGCGCCACGGCCTGGGGGAAGGTCGGCGGCGCGATGATGCCGCCGGTCTCGCCGGCGGCGGCCGCGGCGGCGTCGTGATAGACGGGGTTGGTGTCGCCGATGGCGCGGGCGAACATCATGATATGCGTCGCCTCGACCGGGAATATGTGCGTGGGCACGCGCGTCCTCCATTGGTTTTGGACGACGCTATCGCCTGCCGCCGCCTGTGGCCAGCGGTGGCCGCCGGGCGCACGGCCGGCAAAAGAACGAAAAAAAGACAAAACAACAAAAATTGCTCTTGCAAGACCCGTACATCTCAACAATAAGTGAACGCATCATCAATGAGTGGCTCGAGCGGGCGGCCGCTCCATCGGGTCCCGGCAGGATCGGATCGCATGATGGGTATGGGAACGCGGAATGAGGCAGGGCGCGCCGGCCGCGCGATGGCGGTGACCGCGCTGGCGGCCTGCCTCACGCTGGCGGGTGCGGCGGCCCGGGCGGGCACGACCATCGATCTCGGCGCCGGCTCCTGCCCGGGCGGCGCGGGGAAATGTGTTCTCGGCGGCGGCGAGCAGACCTTCTCGCTTTCCGGCGCGACCATCGGCGCGGAGGCCTATAACGGCTCGGGCATCAGCAGCTATGTGACCCTCAAGCCTGAATCGGTGAACGGGCTGAGCGAAAGCGGCCTCGGTCAAAGCACGCTGTCGAGCTCTCTGAGCAACCCCGACGGCGAAATCCTGCCGAACACCTATCTGCTGCTCCAGTCACTGACCGCCGGCTATTCCCTGACCGGGATCACCATCAACTCGCTGCAATCGGGCGAGAGCGCGCAGATTTATGGCTATGGCGGGCCGGTACCGTCCTCGGGGCCGGTTGCCGCGCCCTCCACGATCACCACCAGCAAGCTGACCTCCGGCACGCTGCTCGGCACGGTGGCGGGCGGCCCGGTCAGCCAGTACAGCGCCATCACGGCGGCGGCCCAGGCGGCCTATAGCTACTTCATCGTCACCGCCTATGGCTGCGGCTCGCCGGATGTGGCGGTCGGCAGCGTCACGCTGAGCAGCAGCGGCGGCATCACCAATGGCGGCGGGGGCACGGTGCCAGAACCGGCCAGCTTCGCGCTGCTCGGCAGCGGCCTGCTCGGCCTCGGCCTGCTGCGCCGCGCCCGCCGCGCCTGAAACCCCGTCAACCGCACGACATGGAAACGGCGCCCTCGGACGCCGTTTCTGCGTGCGAGGGATGGCGTTGGATCAATCCGCCTCGCTCATCTTGCCCGCCAGGCTCGGCAGCCTCGCCTTGCGCTGCGGCGCGAGCCAGCGTTGCAGGCGGCCGAGATACAGGTAGATCACCGGCGTGGTGTACAGCGTCAGCGCCTGGCTCAGCAGCAGCCCGCCCACCATGGCATAGCCGAGCGGGCGCCGCAGTTCCGAGCCGGCCCCGTGGCCCAGCATCAGCGGAAGGCCGGACAGCATGGCCGCCATGGTGGTCATGAGGATCGGGCGGAAACGCAGCAGGCAGGCCTGACGGATGGCGTCGAGCGGTGTCTCGCCGTCGCGGCGTTCGGCGGTGATGGCGAAATCCACCATCATGATGCCGTTCTTCTTGACGATGCCGATCAGCAGGATGATGCCGATCAGCGCAATCACCGACAGATCGTAGCCGAAGGCGAGCAGGATCAGCAGCGCGCCGACGCCGGCCGAGGGCAGGGTGGAGAGGATGGTCAGCGGCAGGATGTAGCTCTCATAGAGCACGCCCAGAATGATGTAGACGGTGACCAGTGCTGCGGCGAGCAGGTAGGGCTGGCTCGACAGCGAGTCCTGGAAGGCCTGCGCCGTGCCCTGGAACGTGCCCTGCAGCGTGATCGGCGTCGCCAGCTCGCGCATCGCCTTGTTCACCGCGGTCACCGCGTCACCGAGCGCCACGCCCTGGGCCAGGTTGAAGGACAGCGTCACCGCCGGGAACTGGCTCTGGTGGCTGATCGAAAGCGGGGCGACCGGATGGGAGTCGACCTTGACGAAGGTCGAAAGCGGCACCGCCTGGCCGGTGTTCGATTTCACGTAGAGCTTGTCGAGCGTGGAGAGCTTGCCCTGCAGCCCCGGCAGCACTTCGAGGATGAGCTGGTAGGTGTTCACCTGGGTGAAATACTGCGTCACCTGCCGTTGGCCGAGCGCGTCGTAGAGCGTGTCGTCGATCACCTGGGGCGCGATGCCGAAACGCGCGGCGGCATCCCTGTCGATCGTGAGGGTGGCGGTGTTGCCGCCATTCTGCTGGTCCGTCGCCAGATCGCGCAGCTGGGGCAGGGTGCGCAGCTTGGCCAGCACGCGCGGCGCCCAGGTATAGAGCTCCTGCACGTCGGCATCCTGCAGGGTGTACTGATACTGGGTGCGCGACAGCCGCCCGCCGACCCGGACATCCTGCGCGGCCTGCAGGAAGAGTTGCGCGCCGGTCACCTTGGCGAGTTTGGGCCGCAGGCGGGCGATGACCTGCTGGGCGCTGGTATGGCGCTCGGTGAACGGCTTCAATCCGATGAAGAAGCGGCCGTTATTGCCGGTCTGCCCGCCAACGCCGGCGCCGATCGTGGTGGCATAATTCGCCACGTCCGGATCGGCGCTGAGCACCTTGCCGAGCGCCAGCTCGATACGGGCCATCTCCTTGAAGGAGACATTCTGCGCGGCTTCCGACAGCCCGAGGATCAGGCCGTTATCCTGCTCCGGGAAAAAGCCCTTCGGGATGACGACGTAGAGATAGCCGGTCAGCGAAACGGTGGCGATGAAGGTCAGCAGCGTGATGAACTGGTGGCGCAGCGCGATGTCGAGGGTGCGCCGGTAGAAGGCCAGCAGCAGGTCGAACCCCGCTTCGACGGTGCGGTACACCCGCCCGTGCTCGTGGCGGCCATGGCGCAGGAAGCGCGCGCACATCATCGGCGTCAGCGTCAGCGAGACGACCGCCGAGACGATGACGGCGATCGACACCGTCATCGCGAATTCGCGGAACAGTCGCCCGACGATTCCGCTCATCAGCAGCAGCGGAATGAACACCGCGATCAGCGAGGCGCTGATCGAGATGATGGTGAAGCCGATCTCGCCCGCCCCCTTCAGCGCCGCGTCGAGCGGCCGGTCGCCATCCTCGATATGGCGGTAGATGTTCTCCAGCATGACGATGGCGTCATCGACGACGAAGCCGACCGAGATGGTCAGCGCCATGAGCGAGAGATTGTCGAGGCTGAAGCCGAGCAGGAACATCACCGCGAAGGTGCCGACCAGCGCGATCGGCACGGTGACGCTGGGAATGATGGTGGCCCACACATTGCGCAGAAACAGGAAGATCACCATCACCACCAGGGCGACGGTGAGCAGCAGCGTGTCCTGCACGTCGCTGATCGAGGCGCGGATGGTCTGCGTCCGGTCCAGCATCTCGGTGACCTTCACCGAAGGCGGGATGGCGGCGATCAGCCGGGGCAGGGCGGCCTTGATCTGATCGACCGTGCTGATGATGTTGGCATCGGGCTGCTTGAAGATCACCAGCAGCACGCCGCGCTTGCCGTTCTGGTAGCCGGCGATGCGCAGGTTGCTCGCGGCGTCGACGGCCTGGCCGATATCACGCACCCGCACCGGCGCGCCGTTGCGATAGGCCAGTACGAGATTGTTGTACTGGTCGGCATGGGTGAGCTGGTCGTTGGCGTAGATGGTGAAGCTGCGCTGATTGCCGTCTATGGTGCCTTTCGGGCTGTTGACCGTGGCGTTGGCAAGGGCCGTGCGCACATCCTCCAGCGTCATTCCCATGGCCGCGAGCTTGGACGGGTCGATCTGCACCCGCACCGCGCGCTTCTGCTCGCCACCGATGAAGACCTGGGCCACGCCTTGGATTTGCGAAATCTGCTGGGCCAGGATGTTGTCGGCGTAGTCATCCGTGCTGATCAGCGGCAGTTCGTCGGACTGCACCGCCAGGATCATGATCGGGCTGTCGGAGGGGTTGACCTTGTAATAGGTCGGCGGGCTCGGTAGCGCCTTGGGAAGCTGTCCGGCGGCGGCAGTGATCTTGGACTGGATGTCCAGCGCGGCCGCGTCGATGTTGCGATTGAGGTCGAACTGCACCGTGATCGAGGTCTGCCCGAGCACGCTGGTCGAGGTCATCTGCGAAACGCCGGCAATCTGGGCGAACTGGCGTTCGAGCGGCTGGGCGACGGCGGTGGCCATCGTGTCGGGACTGGCCCCGGGGAACGAGGCCTGCACCTGGATGGTCGGAAACTCGACGCGCGGCAGCGGGGCGACCGGCAGCAGCGGGTAGGCGGCGATGCCGACCAGGAGAATTGCCGCCATCAGGAGCGAGGTGCCGACGGGCCGGCGGATGAACGGCGTTGAGATGCTCATGCGCCGCTCCGTTGCGTGACCCGGTTCAACTGGCCGCCTTCGCGGCGGACACGGCGACGTGCGAGCCATCGCGCAGGCGGGATTGGCCCGAGACCACCACCTGCGCGCCGTCGGCAAGCCCGCTCGTGACAACGGCGTAGGTGCCGTCATCCTGGCCGATGGCCACCTTCTGCACCCCGACCGTCGCATTGGGCTTGACGATGTAGACGAACAGCCCGGTCTGGCTGCGCTGCACGGCGACCGAGGGCACGGTGAGCACCTGGTGCAGCGTCGCAAGCTTCAGCCGCGCCTGCACGAACTGCCCGGGCCAGAGGTGGTTGTCCGCGTTGGGGAACACCGCCTTGAGGCGGATCGTGCCGGTGGTCGCGTCGATGGTGTTGTCGGTGGTCAGCAACTCGCCCTGGCCGAGCATGGTCGCCCCGTCCGAAGACGTCGCAACCACCGGCAGGCGGCCCTGCGCCATCGCCGTCTGGATCGCCGGAAGCTGCTCCTGCGGCAGATTGAAGAGCACCGCGATCGGATGGATCTGGGTGATGGTGACGATGCCGACCCCGGCCGGATCGGCGGCGCGGATGACGTTGCCGACGTCGATCTGCCGCAGCCCGGCGCGGCCATCGAAGGGTGCGCGGATCAGCGTGTAGTCGAGGTTGACGCGGGCCGCCTCGATCGCCGCGTCATCGCCCTTCAGCGCCGCCGCCAGCGAGCCCACCAGCGCCTGCTGCGTGTCGAGCTGCTGGCGCGAGGCGAAGTCGCTCTTCGCCAGCGAGGCATAGCGCGCCAGGTCTCGCAGCGCGTTCGCCAGCACCGCCTGGTCCTGCGCCTTCTTCGCCCGCGCCGCGTTGACCGCCGCCTGGTACGGTCGCGGATCGATCTCGGCCAGCTTGTCGCCGGGCTGCACTTCCTGGCCTTCGCGGAAGAACACTTTCTCCAGTGTCCCGTCGACGCGGGTGCGCACCACCACGGACTGCCAGGCCTGCACCGTGCCGATATTGGCAAGCTCGATCGCCAGCGGCGCCGCCGTGACGGTGATCGCCGTCACCGGAACGACCCCGCCCGGTGCGGCCCCGGGTGCCGCGC
>JAGXAV010000138.1 GCA_018971455.1 Rhodospirillales bacterium | reverse complement strand
TGTGGCGTGCTGGCCGCCGAGGTGCCGGTCTTCGGCATCTGCCTCGGCCACCAGCTGCTCGCCATCGCGCTCGGCGCGCGCACCTACAAGCTGGCGCGTGGCCATCGCGGCGCCAACCAGCCGGTCAAGGACCTGGCGACCGGGCGGGTTGAGATCACCAGCCAGAATCACGGCTTTGCCGTCGATGCCGAAAGCCTGCCGGCGGGGGTGCGGGCCACCCATGTGAGCCTGTTCGACGGCAGCAACGAGGGCATCGCGGTGGCCGGGCGGAAGGTGTTCAGCGTGCAGTACCATCCCGAGGCGAGCCCGGGGCCGAGCGACAGCCATTACCTGTTCCGCCGCTTCACCGACATGATCGCCGGCGCGGCGGCCTGAGATGGCCGCCCCCGAGCCTGCCGGCGCCCAACCGCCTGGCCCCGATCACCCTGCTTCCGACCTCGCGGCGCTGCTGCTGGGCACGGCGCTGCGGCATTTCGTGCGCGCCGACAATGCCGAGGCCGGACGCGAGGAGGTGGCGCGCCTTGCCGCGATGCCGCTCGATCCGGCCCGCTTCGCCGAGGCGGTGGCGGAGCTGCTGCGCCGCCGCCTGATCCGCGAGCCGATCCGCCTCGAAGAACACGCCCTGCACTGCCATTGGCGGCTCGAGCTCACTCCCGAGGGAGTTGCCGCAGCCCGCGCCCTGCCCGGAGAGCATGATGCCGAAACGCACTGACCTGTCATCGATCATGATCATCGGCGCCGGACCGATCGTCATCGGCCAGGCCTGCGAGTTCGACTATTCGGGCGCGCAGGCCTGCAAGGCGCTGCGCGAGGAGGGGTATCGCACCATCCTGGTGAACTCCAACCCGGCAACGATCATGACCGACCCGGGCCTGGCCGATGCCACCTATGTCGAGCCGATCACGGCGGAGATGGTCGAGAAGATCATCGCCGCCGAACGGCCGGACGCGCTGCTGCCGACGATGGGCGGACAGACCGCGCTGAACACGGCGATGCAGCTCGCCGCCAACGGCGTGCTGGAGAAATACGGCGTGGAGCTGATCGGCGCCAAGGCCGAGGTGATCGACCGCGCCGAGGACCGGCTGAAGTTCCGCGACGCGATGGCCGAGATCGGCATCGAGAGCCCGCAGAGCGCGATCGCCCACACCATGGAGGAGGCGCGCGCGGCACTGGCCACCGTTGGCCTGCCGGCGGTGATCCGGCCCTCCTTCACGCTCGGCGGCACCGGCGGCGGCATCGCCTACAACCGCGAGGAGTTCGAGCGCATCGTCGCGAGCGGCCTCGATGCCTCGCCGACCAGCGAGGTTCTGGTCGAGGAAAGCGTGCTGGGCTGGAAGGAATACGAAATGGAGGTGGTCCGCGACAGCGCGGACAACTGCATCATCATCTGCGCCATCGAGAATGTCGATCCGATGGGCGTGCATACGGGCGATTCCGTGACCGTGGCGCCGGCGCTGACGCTGACCGACCGCGAATATCAGCGCATGCGCGATGCTTCGATCGCCTGCCTGCGCAAGATCGGCGTCGACACCGGCGGCTCGAACGTGCAGTTCGCGCTCAATCCCGCCGACGGGCGCATGGTCGTCATCGAAATGAATCCGCGCGTCTCGCGCTCCTCCGCGCTGGCCTCCAAGGCGACCGGATTCCCGATCGCCAAGATCGCCGCCAAGCTGGCGATCGGCTACACGCTGGACGAGCTGGCCAACGACATCACGCGGGTGACGCCGGCCAGCTTCGAGCCGACCATCGACTATGTGGTGGTGAAGATTCCGCGTTTCACCTTCGAGAAGTTTCCCGGCACGCCGGCGCTGCTTTCGACCAGCATGAAATCGGTGGGCGAGGCGATGGCGATCGGGCGCAGCTTCGCCGAGGCCCTGCAGAAGGGGCTGCGCAGCATGGAGACCGGCCTGTCCGGGCTCGATCCGGTGGAGCCGCCGGGCGATGGCGGGGCGGATGCCTTCCGTGCCGCGCTGTCCCAGCCGCGGCCGGACCGGCTGCTGATGGCGGCGCAGGCACTGCGCGCCGGGCTGTCGGTGGAGGACATCCATGACGCGTGCAAGTTCGATCCCTGGTTCCTGCGCGAGCTGGCCAACATCGTCGCCGCCGAGCGGGAGGTGGCCGCCGGACTGCCGCGCGATGCGCAGGGGCTGCGCCGGCTGAAGGCGATGGGCTTCTCCGATCGCCGCCTCGCGCAGCTGGCCGACATGCCCGAGGCCGAGGTGGCGGCGCTGCGGCTGCGCGTGGGCGTGGTGCCCGTCTACAAGCGCATCGATACCTCCGCCGGCGAGTTCGCCTCCGCCACGCCCTACATGTATTCGACGTACGAGGGCGGCTTCGGCGCGCCGGTCTGCGAGGCCGAGCCGACGGCGCGGGAGAAGATCGTCATCCTCGGCGGCGGGCCGAACCGCATCGGCCAGGGCATCGAGTTCGATTATTGCTGCGTTCATGCCGCCTATGCGCTGAAGGAGGCGGGGTTCGAGACCATCATGGTCAATTGCAACCCCGAGACGGTGAGCACCGATTACGACACCGCCAACCGGCTGTATTTCGAGCCGCTGACCGCCGAGGACGTGATCGGCCTGGTGCGGCGGGAGCAGCAGGCCGGGCGGGTGCTGGGCTGCATCGTGCAATATGGCGGGCAGACGCCGCTCAAGCTGTCGCAGGCGCTGACCGCGGCGGGCATTCCCATCCTCGGCACCTCGGCCGATGCGATCGACGCGGCCGAGGATCGCGAGCGCTTCCAGGCGCTGCTCAGGAAGCTCGGGCTGTTGCAGCCGGAGAACGGCACCGCCCGCTCGCTCGACGAGGCCGAGGCGGTGACCGAGCGCATCGGCTATCCGGTGGTGATCCGGCCGAGCTACGTGCTGGGCGGGCGGGGCATGGAAATCGTGCATGACCGCGGCGGGCTGCACCGCTACATGCGCGATGTGGTGCGCGCCGCCGGCGAGGATCTGCTGAGCCGCGGCCCGCTGCTCATCGACCGCTACCTCAACGACGCCATCGAGGTCGATGTGGACTGCATCTGCGACGGGCAGAGCGTGCAGGTGGCCGGCGTGATGGAGCATATCGAGGAGGCCGGCATTCATTCCGGCGATTCCGCCTGTGCGCTGCCGCCCTATTCGCTGTCGCCGGCGATCGTCGCCGAACTGAAGGCTCAGACCGAGGCGATGGCGCTGGCGCTCGGCGTCGTCGGGCTGATGAACGTGCAGTATGCCATCAAGGACGATGCGGTCTATGTGCTCGAGGTCAATCCGCGCGCCTCGCGCACCGTGCCCTTCGTCGCCAAGGCGACCGGCGTGCCGGTGGCCAAGATCGGCGCGCGGGTGATGGCCGGGGCGAAGCTCGGCGCGTTCCGTCTCGACGGCCAGGCGATCGCGCCGCACGTGGCGGTGAAGGAGGCGGTGTTCCCCTTCGCCCGCTTCCCCGATGTGGACACCATCCTCGGGCCCGAAATGAAATCGACCGGCGAGGTGATGGGCCTCGATTCGAGCTTCGAGCGCGCCTTCGCCAAGAGCCAGCTCGGCGCCGGGGTGAAGCTGCCGCAGGGCGGGCAGGTGTTCCTTTCGGTGCGCGACGGCGACAAGCAGGCCGCTGTCGCAGTGGCGCGGCGGCTGGTCGATCTCGGCTTTGCCATCATCGCCACCCGCGGCACGGCGGCCCGCCTGCGCGAGGCCGGGCTTTCGGTGGGCGTGGTGAACAAGGTGCTGGAAGGGCGGCCGCATTGCGTGGATGCGATCCGTTCGGGCGAGGTGCAGCTGGTGATCAACACTGCGTCGGGCGCCCAGGCCGTGGCCGACAGCTTCGACATCCGCCGCAGCGCGCTCACCCACGGGGTGCCGCACTACACCACCATGGCGGGCGCCCGGGCCGCGGCCCACGCGATCGGGGCGATGCGGGCCGGAACCCTTGAAGTCGCCCCGCTCCAGGCCTATTTTCGCGGATCGTTCTAGGCGCCTGTCGCGGCCGGGTTCACAAGACCTCGCGGCGGCGGGCGGCTGTTGTTCAAGCTGTAACGCCATCGTCACGCCGTTCTGTCGAGGTTCCCGCCGTGCAGAAATTCCCGATGACCGCGCCTGGCCTGCAGAGGTTGGAAGAGGAGCTGCGCACGCTGAAAAGCGTCGAGCGGCCGGCGGTCATCCGTGCCATTGCCGAGGCGCGCAGCCATGGCGATCTGTCCGAGAACGCCGAGTATGACGCGGCCCGCGACCGGCAATCCTTCATCGAGGGGCGCATCGCCGAGCTCGAGGAGATCATCTCCGCCGTCGAGGTGATCGATCCGTCCGCGCTGTCGGGCGAGCATGTGAAGTTCGGCGCCCATGTCGCGGTGGTGGACGAGGAGACCGAGCGGCACGCGACCTACCAGATCGTCGGCGTGCACGAGGCGGACATCAAATACGCGCGGCTGTCGATTTCGAGCCCGCTGGCCAAGGCGCTGATCGGCAAGAAGGTGGGCGACACCGTGTCGGTGCCGGCTCCCGGGGGCGATCGCAGCTACGAGATCCTCTCCGTCAAGTTCATCTGATGGCGATGATCGGGCTGGCCGATATCCGCGCGGCGGCGGCGCGGATCGAGGGGCGGGTGCTGCGCACGCCGAGCCTGCGCAGCGACGCCATCTCGCGCGCCACCGGCGCGGAGGTCACGCTCAAATTCGAGAACCTCCAGGCCACCGGCGCGTTCAAGGAGCGCGGTGCGGCGAACCGGCTGGCGCTGCTGAGCGAGGCCGAGCGGGCGCGCGGGGTGATCGCCATGTCGGCCGGCAACCACGCCCAGGCAGTGGCGCGGCACGCCCATCTGCTGGGCATCTCGGCCGTCATCGTCATGCCCAACACGACGCCGCTGACCAAGGTGTCGCGCACCGCCGGCTGGGGCGCGCGCGTGGTGCTGCACGGCGAGACGCTGGCCGAGACGCATGCCCACGCCCTCGAGCTTGCCGAGCGCGAGGGGCTGGTGTTCGTGCATCCCTATGACGATCCGGCGGTGATGGCCGGGCAGGGCACGCTGGCGCTGGAAATGCTGGCGGACGCGCCGCAGCTGGAGACGCTGGTGATCCCGGTGGGCGGCGGCGGGCTGATCGCCGGCTGCGCGGTGGCCGCGGCCGGGGTGAAGCCCGGCATCGAGGTGGTGGGCGTCGAGGTCGCGGCCTATGCCGCGCTCGCCCAGCGCCTGGCCGGCCAGCCGGTGCATGTCGGCGGGCCGACCATCGCCGAGGGCATCGCCGTGCGCGATATCGGCGAGGCGCCGTTCGCGGTGATCCGCGCCCATGTGGCCGATGTGCTGGTGGTGCCGGAGCGGGCGGTGGAGGAGGCGATCGCGCTGCTCGCCGAGGGGGCGAAGGTGGTCGCCGAGGGCGCGGGGGCGGCGGGTGTCGCGGCATTACTTGCGTTTCCAGAACGGTTTGCCGGGCGCCAGGTGGGCCTGCCGGTGTGCGGCGGCAATATCGATGCGCGGATCCTGGCCAATGTCCTGCTGCGCAATCTGCTGCGCGATGGGCGGCTGCTGCGGCTGGTGCTGGAAATTCCCGACCGGCCGGGCGTGCTGGCCGACATCGCGGGCAAGATCGGCGGGGCGGGCGGAAATATCATTGAAGTGTCGCATCAGCGGCTCTTCGCCTCGCCCAGTGTGCAGGCTGCACAACTAGAAGTGATGTTCGAGGCCCGCGACGCGGCGCACGGAGCGGATATCGTGAGGGCTCTGGAGGCGAGCTACACGGTGCGGCGGGCATAGGCCTGCCCGCGGTGCGGCAGGGGGACAGGGCTTGGCCGCGAAGATCTGGATCGATGTCGAGGATATCTTCATGTTTGCCGTCGGCGGCGGGCGCCGGCCGAACGGCATCCAGCGGCTGAGCTTCGAGCTGTGCCGCGCCATGGCGCGGCGGAGCGGGGACAGCGAGCGCATCCGTTTCGTGCGCCATGATCGTTTCCGTGACGGGCTTGCGGTGGTTCCGTGGAGCGAGGTGGAGGCGCTGTTCACCCGCCTGATCACCGCCGCCGACGAGACGCAGATCGCGGCATCGGCGGCGCCGGCGGGCGGGGTCGGTCTGCGGCGGCGGGTGGCGGCCATGCTGCGGCCGCTCGGGCGGTGGCTCGCGCCGGAGACGCGCGCGCAGGCGGTTCGTGTCCTGCGGCTGCAATTTCAGGCCGTGGTCGCCTTGTACTGGCTGGTGCGCATGCTCGCGCACGGGCTGGTGATGCGGCTGCGCGCGCCGTGGCGGGGCCGGGCGGCGGTGGCGCAGGCGGCGCCGGTCGCCGCCGGCCCGGCCCGGCCGGC
>JAGXAV010000137.1 GCA_018971455.1 Rhodospirillales bacterium | reverse complement strand
AACCGGGACTCTGTGCCAGCAGGTGGTCGCGGTATTTTTCCCGCAGCGCCAGCTTGGAGATCTTGCCGGTGGCGGTATGCGGCAGCGCCTCGACCGTGACGACGTCGTCCGGCAGCCACCATTTCGCGACCTTGCCTTCGAGGAAGGCGAGCATCTCCGCGCGGCTGACGCTCTGCCCGGACTTGGTGACGATCAGCAACAGCGGCCGCTCGTCCCATTTCGCGTGCCGCGCCGCGATCACCGCGGCCTCGGCGACGGCGGGGTGGGCCACCGCCAGGTTCTCGAGCTGAACCGAGCTGATCCACTCGCCGCCGGACTTGATCACGTCCTTCGACCGGTCGGTGATCTCCATGTACCCGTCGGGATCGATGCTGGCGACGTCGCCGGTGGCGAACCAGCCTTCGGCGTCGAGGGCCGAGCCGGGGGCGTCGCCGAAATAGGCGCTGCACACCCATGGTCCCTTGACCTGGAGGTGGCCGGACTGCGCGCCGTCCTGGGCGAGCGCGTGGCCGGCATCGTCCACGATGCGCATATCCACGCCGAACACCGCGCGGCCCTGCTTCTCGCGCAGGCGCATCGCCGCTTCGCCGGTGAGATCCATGGTGGTGGCGTTGGGGGTGTTGTAGGTGCCGAGCGGGCTCATTTCGGTCATGCCCCAGGCGTGGTCGACCCGCACGCCGTATTCGTCGCCGAACGCCTCCATCAGCATGCGCGGGCAGGCCGAGCCGCCGACGATCAGGCGCCTGACGGTGTCGAGGCGCTGGCCGCTGCTGCGCAGGTGCTGAAGCAGGCCGAGCCAGACGGTCGGCACGCCGGCCGACATCGTGACGCGTTCCTGGTTCATCAGCTGGGTGAGGCTGGCGCCGTCGAGGTGGCGGCCGGGCATGACCAGAGCGGTGCCGGCCATGGGGGCGGCGTAGGGCGTGCCCCAGGCATTGACGTGGAACATCGGCACCACCGGCAGCATGCGGTCGGCGCCGCGCATGCCGAGCACGTCGGCCCCGTTCGCGCCGTAGGCGTGCAGGACGGTGGAGCGGTGGCTGTAGAGGACGCCCTTGGGTTTGCCGGTGGTGCCGGAGGTGTAGCAGAGCGAGGCCGCGGTGCGCTCGTCGAATACCGGCCAGTCGTACTCCTCGTCGGCCGCCGCCATGATGTCCTCGTAGCAGAGCAACTCCATGCCCGCCGGCAGGGGGATGGCCGGCATGTGGGCGGGCTCGGTCATGAACACCACGGCGCGCACGCTGGCGGTGACGCGGGGGGCGACGGCGGCGAGGAGGGCGGCGAAGCTGGTGTCGGCGAAGATCACCGTGTCGGCGGCGTGGTTGACGATGTAGGCGATGTCGTCCTGCGACAGGCGCGGGTTGATGGTGTGGCAGACGGCCTGCATGCCGGAGATGGCGTAGTAGAGTTCGAGATGGCGGAAGCTGTTCCAGGCCAGCGTGGCGACGCGGGTCTCCGGCTGCACGCCGAGGCGCTGAAGGGCGCGGGCGAGGCGGCGGGCGCGGCGTTCGAGGGTGACGTAATCGGTGCGATGGATGTCGCCCTCGACGGTCTTGGAGACGATTTCGGACCGCGCATGGTGGCGGGCGGCATGACGGATGATCGAGCTGATCATCAGATGGTGGTCCTGCATCAAGCCGAGCATTGCGTGGCGCCTCCCTCGCTGGCCTATCCCCGGCACGCACGAGCCTTGCGCCCAGGGGTCTTTGCGTCACAGTAGAGCGGAAGCGCTGGGTAAGTCACCGGCCTGCGGGAGAGGAGAGAGGCGATGAGCGATATCTACATCGTGGCCGGTGTGCGCACCGCCATCGGCACCTTCGGCGGCGCGCTGAAGGATACCCCGCCGAGCGCGCTGGTGGCCGCCGTGACCGCCGAGGCGGTGCGGCGCAGCGGCGTGGCGGCGGGTGAATTCGGCCTGTCGGTCTTCGGCCAGGTGCTGCACACCGAGCCACGCGACATGTACATCTCGCGCATCGCCGTGATCGAGGGCGGATTGCCGCAGGAGGTGCCGGCGCTGACCGTCAACCGGCTGTGCGGCAGCGGGTTGCAGGCGATCCTGACCGCGGCCAACGCGATCCGTGCCGGCGAGGCGGAGGTGGCGGTGGCCGGCGGAGTGGAGAATATGAGCCGCGCGCCGTACCTAATGCCGGCGGCGCGCTGGGGGCAGAAGATGGGCGACACGCCGGCGCTCGATACGCTCAACGGCGCGCTGAACGATCCTTTCCGGCGCATCCTGATGGGGGTGACGGCGGAAAATCTCGCCGAGAGCCACCAGATCACCCGCGGCGAGCAGGATGCATTGGCGCTGGAGAGCCATCAGCGGGCGAGTGCGGCGACGCGCGCGGGGCGATTCCGCAGCCAGATCCTCGGCATCGAGGTGAAGACGCGCAAGGGCGCGGTGACCTTCGATGCCGACGAGCATATCCGCCATGACGCAAAGCCCGAGGATTTTGCCGGGCTGCGCGCGGTGTTCAAGAAGGATGGCAGCGTCACCGCCGGCAATGCCTCGGGCATCAATGACGGCGCCGCGGCCGTGGTGGTGGCGAGCGGGGAGGCGGTGGCGCGGCTCGGCCTCACGCCGATGGCGCGCCTGGTCTCCACCGGTCATGCCGGCGTCGATCCGGCTTATATGGGCATCGGCCCGGTGCCCGCTTCGCGCCAGGCGCTGGCGCGGGCGGGGCTTGGCGTCGGCGACATGGACGTGATCGAGGCCAACGAGGCGTTCGCCGCCCAGGCCTGCGCGGTGGCCAAGGACATGGGTTTCGATCCGGCGCGGGTGAACCCCAACGGCAGCGGCATTTCGCTCGGTCATCCGGTCGGGGCCACCGGGGCGATGGTCACAGTGAAGGCGCTGTACGAACTCGCGCGCACGGGCGGGCGCCATGCGCTGGTGACGATGTGCATCGGCGGCGGGCAGGGAATTGCCGCGGTGTTCGAGCGGGTGTGATCCGGAGCCGCGTCCGACCCGGCTGACCCGTTTCGCGGCGGGTCGGATCGTGCTCGTCTAGGCGGCGGTCTGCGTGTTTCCGGCCATCTGGGCGCGCAGGAGGTCGCGATAGGGGCCGGGGCGGGCGGCGAGCGTGTCGGGCGCGCCGTCGTCGATGACGCGGCCGGCCTCCATCACCACGATGCGGTCGAAATTGCGCAGGGTGGAGAGGCGGTGGGCGATGGCGATGACGGTGCGGCCGCGCATCAGATTGTCCAGCGCGAGCTGGATCGCCTGTTCGGATTCGCTGTCCAGCGCGCTGGTCGCCTCGTCGAGCAGCAGGATGGGCGCGTTCTTGAGCAGGGCGCGCGCGATGGCGAGGCGCTGGCGCTGACCGCCGGAGAGCTTGACGCCGCGATCGCCGACCATGGTGGCGAAGCCGTCGGGCAGCGCCTCGATGAAATCGCGGCAGCGCGCGATTTCGGCGGCGGTGAGCACCTCGGCCTCGCTGGCCTCGGGGCGGGCGTAGCGGATGTTCTCCAGCACCGAGCGATGAAACAGGCTGATATCCTGTGGCACCACGGCGAGCATGGCGCGCAGGCTTTCCTGCGTCACCGTGGAGATGTCCTGTCCGTCGATGCGCACGGCGCCGTGCTGGACGTCGTAGAAGCGTTGCAACAGGGCGAGCACGGTGGATTTTCCGGCGCCCGAGGCGCCGACCAGACCGACGCGCTGGCCGGGTTCGATGCGCAGGTCGAGCCCGTTCAGGATGGGCGGGCGGCCGGGATAGGCGAAACGCACCGCGTCGAACGAAACCTGGCCGGGGCCGTGGCGCAGGGGGGGCGCGTCCGGCGCGTCCGGCAGGTCGTGGGGGACGAGGATGGCGGTGATCGCCTCGTCCAGCCGGGCGATGTGCTGGGTGAGGTCCACCAGGGCCACCGCAAGGTCGCGCGTGGAGTGCAGAATGGTGAGGCCGAGCGAGGTGATCAGCACCATGTCGCCCGGCGTGGCCTGGCCGTTCTGCCACATGCGCACGCCCCAGGCGAGCAGGCCGGCGGTGATGAACACCGTGATGAGGGCGTGGATCAGGCGCAGCTTTTCGAGATAGATCAGGCTGCGCCGCCGCGCTTTCATTTCGACTTCGATGCGGGCGCCGAGACGGTCATGCTCGCGCCAGGTGGCGCCGAAGGCGCGCACGACGTGCATGTTGCCGATGACATCGACCAGTTCGCCGTCAACGCCGGCCGCCTTGGTGGCGAAGTCGCGATGGATCGGCGTGCCGCGGCGGGCGAGGTGGAAGATGTAGGCGGCCATGGCGAAGCTGACGGCGGCGAGCGAGGCGGCCATCAGCGGATTGACCGAGGCCACGAGGGCGATGGCGACGACGACGCCGATGCAGGGCGGCAGAACGTTCCAGGCAGTGCTGTTCTCGGCCATGAACACCGCGTTGGAGGTGGCCGTGATGCGGCTGGCCAGCGTGCCGGGCAGGCGCTCGGAGAAGTAGCTCGGCGCGTGGCCGGCGAGGTGGGCGAAGAGGTCGCGGCGCACATCGCCGGTGACGCGCACGAAGGCGGAGGCGGCGATCCAGCCGCCGATGCGCCAGGAGAGGTTGTCCGCGGTGATCAGCAGGCACAGCAGCGCGAAAGCCCACCACACGGCGGTGCCGCCGGCCTGCGGGCCGCGGGAGACGACGTCGATCAGCGTCTTCATGCCGTACTGGGTGCCGACGGCGCAGATCACGGCGAGCAGCACCGAGCCCAGGATCCCGATATGGGCCGCGGCGTGGCGGCGGACATAGCGCAGGATGAAGGCCAGCGGGCGGGCCTGGTAGCGGGGCAGGGCGCTGGGCGAGGTCAATGCATGCGGTCCTTGGTGCGGGGCGGCCTCTATGGTCTAGCATTGCGGCCCGATTTTGGCGCGGTCGCGGGGGGGGGGTGCCGTCTGCCGCGCCAGGGGGCGGCGGCCATCGGGGGCGCGCGCATGGTGCCGCGGGCGAAAGTTTGGCAGGTTCCCCCGATGCGCATCGCCCAGATTGCCCCGCTGTTCGAATCCGTGCCCCCGCCGCGCTATGGCGGGACCGAGCGCGTGGTTCATTGGCTGACCGAGGAACTGGTAGCGATGGGCCATGAGGTGACGCTGTTCGCCACCGGCGACAGCCATACCTCGGCGCGGCTGGTGGCGGCGCGCGCGCGGGCGGAGCGGTTCGTGCCCAATTTCGAGCGCAACGCGGCCCCCTATGCGCGGCTGATCGAGCTTGTGCGCCGGGAGGCGGAGCAGTTCGATGTGCTGCATTTCCACATCGATTTCCATCCGTTTTCCGTGTTCACCCGGCAGGCGACGCCGTTTCTGACGACGCTGCACGGCCGGCTGGATCAGGATTGGGTGTCCGAGATCTATGGCCTGTTTCCGCAGGTGAACCTCGTATCGGTTTCCGACAGCCAGCGCCGGCCGCAGCCCGGGCTGGGCTGGGCGGCGAGCGTGCTGCACGGCATGCCGCGGGATTTGCTGGCGCCGGCGCCGGTGGCGGAGGAGGCGCCGTATTTTGCCTTTCTGGGGCGGATTTCGCCCGAGAAGGGGATCGAGAGCGCCATCCGGATTGCCGCCGCCTGCGGCGTGAAGCTCAAGGTGGCGGCCAAGATCGGCGAGGAGGATGCCGCCTACCATGCGCAGGTGGTGGCGCCGCTGCTGGCGGGCGGGGGCGTGGAGTTCATCGGCGAGATCGACGATGCGCGCAAGCCGGCCTTCCTGTCGGGGGCGCGGGCGCTGCTGTTTCCGATTGCCTGGCCGGAGCCCTTCGGGCTGGTGATGATCGAGGCCATGGCCTGCGGCTGCCCGGTGGTGGCCTTCCGCCAGGGCTCGGTGCCGGAGGTGGTGGAGGAGGGGCTGACCGGATTCATCGTCGAGACGGTGGAGCAGGCGGTGGCGGCGTGCGGTCGGCTCGGCACGCTGGACCGCGCGGCGGTTCGGCGGCGCTTCGAGGCGCGCTGGACGGCGCGGCGCATGGCCGAGGATTATGTGGCACTCTACCGCCGGCTGGCCCGCGGGCGCGGCCGCGCGGACGGGCCGTGATTTCGCCATCTTCGTTGCCTACGCGGCGGCCTCGCTGCACAACCGCCCGCCTGCCCAGATATCTGGCCGCGCCAACATAAGGAGCCTGCCCGCCATGCGTATCGCCCAGATCGCGCCGCTCTTCGAGGCCGTGCCACCGAAGCTGTATGGCGGCACGGAGCGGGTGGTCTCCTGGCTGACCGAGGAACTGGTCGCCATGGGCCATGACGTGACGCTGTTCGCTTCGGGCGATTCGGTCACCTCGGCCAAGCTCGAGGCCACCTGGCCGCAGGCG